>MFUQ01000021.1:20054-23858 GCA_001785725.1 Candidatus Nomurabacteria bacterium RIFCSPLOWO2_01_FULL_36_10b | reverse complement strand
TAAGAGCCGTTTTACCTGGGTCAGAACTGCCTGGTTCCGAAGACAATGTTGCAACCGAGCATCCGCCAATTCCAGTATTGTAGGCATTCATGAAATCAGATATGGGCCAAAATTCTTCAATGTCAGGCTGGCCCTGCATGAGATGAATTTTTGTTTTCATAATATTTTTAATTTTGTTTTCAAATTTTGCCTATTATATCACAATTATATATCTAGGTCAACACTGCCTTAATTCTCCTTACACCAGCGCTACTTGCCTCTTCTTTTTGAATTTTGAAAATACCAAGATCCCCTGTATTAGTAACATGCGGACCGCCACAGAATTCTATGCTTAAAGGGCCATCGTCTATATCATCCTGCGACATTGTCGCAGGACCGATAAAATATAAAGAAACAATTTCTGGGTATTTTACGCCAAATTCCATTTCAGCGCCTAACTTTTCAGCTTCAGTACGAGACATTTCGCGACGCACAACAGGTAATTTCATACTTATCCATTCATTAACTTGGTCTTCCACTTTTTTCTTTTCTTCATCAGTTAGTTTACGATCAAAGCTAAAATCCATCCGTAAACGCTCTGATGTAATATTGCTCCCCCTCTGGTGAATATCGTGGCTAACTATTTTCTGGAGTGCTGCCAAAAGTAAATGGTGCGCCGTGTGCAATTTAATTGTCGCGTCGCTTGTATCAGCAAGCCCGCCCTTGAACATACCGACTGATGCTGTTTGAGAAAGTTTTTGATGCTCTTCCATTTTTTTATGAAAATCTTCAATATCTATTTTAATTCTCTTTTCTTTTGCCAACTCTAACGTCATTTCTAGAGGAAAACCATATGTCGTTGCGAGTACAAATGGGTCAATCCCCTTTTCAAATTCTTTTAAACCTCTTTCTAAGGTTTCTCTAAATTTATTTTCTTCCTTAATAATTTCATCTGTTATTGTTTTGTAATTTTGCAAAATATTAGCATGGGTTTCAGTATATTTATTTTTTACAATTTCAATTATTTTTAGTGAGCTATCCTTTGGTAATCCTAAAATATCCATGTGTCTGACAGCTCGACGAATTAATCTTCGTAAAATATATCCCCGATCTTTATTAGCAGGAATGACACCATCAGCGATTAAAAAGATAGAAGTGCGGATATGGTCAGCGACAATTCGCGCACTTTTTTCTTCATAATTTTGTGAAAAGTTTTTTATTTTTTCCATTATTGGTAAAAATATATCTGTCTCATATGCTGTTTTTTTACCTTGCATCACAGCAGTCATGCGTTCTAACCCAGCGCCAGTATCAACATTCTTTTGCTTTAACTTACCAATAACTTTCCCATTTTTCTTTTCATATTCCATGAAAACATCATTCCAAATTTCAACTATTCTCTCTTCTTTTACCGCATCAATAAACTCTTCTTTAGATAAGTCGCCAACAACGCCATTTTCCATATCATAGAACATTTCACTACACGGACCGCATGGGCCATTATCGCCAGGACTCCACCAGTTACCATCTGCGGGTAATGTATAAATACGATGCTCGGCGATACCGAGCGACATCCAGATTTTTTTTGACTCTTCATCGAGTGGGGCATTGTCGTCACCTTCAAATATAGTTATGTAAAGAAAATCTGGATTAAGTCCTAGACCCTCTTCTTTTGAAGTTAAAAATTCATAACTCCATGTAATCGCCTCTTTCTTAAAATAATCACCCAACGACCAATTTCCCATCATTTCAAAAAAAGAAAAATGCCTGTTATCGCCCACATCATCAAGGTCAACGGTACGAACACATTTTTGTATATTAACGAGTCGGTTACCAAGAGGATGCTTTTCTCCAAGTAAATATGGCGCGAGTGGTTGCATTCCTGCAGTATTAAAAAGCACCGAAGGATCATTCTGTGGCACAAGAGAAGCGCTTAGAATTACCGCATGCCCACGTTTTTCAAAAAACTTAATAAATCGTGTACGAATTTCATTGGATTGCATACAATAATATGGTATTAGTATTTGTTCGCTTTGCGAATAATAAGCAAGTATCCTTAGTATATGTAAAAATAACTAATTATTCAATCACCCCACCACCAACGCATCTATCACCATCATATATAACAAGCGATTGCCCTGAAGCTATCGTTGCATCTGAAACATCAAGAATTACTGTAGCTGTATGTAACACTAAATTATATTCTGATACCATACATGATTTTATTTCACCATGATAACGAATTTGGCATGAAAGTTTTTGACCAATGGCAAGAGTAGAATTGATATCATTAATACTTATTAGATTTATTTTTGCTCCCCTAAAGTAGGTGAGCTGTCCCTCGTCAGACGAGGGGCTGAGGGGTACTAATGGCGCTACAGTAATAGTATTCTCCTCAATATCTTTTTCTACTACATACATCGGCTCATCACTTGCCCCCTTTTTTGTAATAATAAAACCATGTCTCTCGCCAATAGTATAAAAAACTGCGCCATCATGATAACCAATAATATCGCCATCTGTGTTTAAAACATCACCGCGCTTTTGCGGAATATAGTGCATAAGAAATTCTTTCATATCTATATCCCCAATAAAACAAATGCCTTGAGAATCTTTTTTCTCTGCGACAGGAATTCCAAATTTCTTTGCCAATTGACGAACATGTTTCTTTTCAAAATTTCCTATTGGAAAAAGAATATGATTGAGTTGCTCACTTTTTAATGTCCAAAGAAAATAACTTTGGTCTTTGGTTGTGTCTGTGGAACAAAATAGCCCCATCCCCACCCCGTCAAGATGGGGCGATCCTCCCAAGGTTTTGGGAGAGTAAATTGCACCAGATGAGAGTTGGTCTGACTCGTTTGTCCTCCCCGAATCTGGGGAGGATGCCATGCCCCGTCTGACGGGGCATGGCAGGAGGGGGAGAATCTGTGAGTAATGTCCAGTCGCAACATAGTCAGCTCCATGCGTGCGCGCCCAATTATAAAAACGACCGAATTTGATTTCTTTATTGCACATTACATCTGGGTTTGGCGTTCGCCCTTTTTTATATTCATCAATAAAATATTCAGCAACATATATACGATATTCTTCTGATAAATCCAACTCTAGAAATGGAATACGCAGATGTGCGCTAACACGCATAGCATCACGACGCTCTTCCCTCCATGTGCATTTCATCCAATCAGGTTGCCATGTGCGAATATAAACTCCAAAAACATCATATCCATCATTGCATAACAAAGCAGCCGCTACGGCGCTATCAACGCCACCGGATAAACCAATAAATACACTCTCACGCCTACGGCGTGAAGTATCTTTTTTCTTTTCTTTCCGTAGAGAAAATAACATACTAATCTCTTTAATCTATAACTTTTTCAGAAAAAAGCAAAATCACACTTTCATTAATTCTTTGAAAACTTCGTACGTGGCGCGCGCGTCGGCAAGAGCTGTATGAGCATTTTTGTTCACGATACCAAAATAATCGCAGAGCGCGCGCAGTGACCAATTCTTAACATCAGGATCTTTGTGTAATTTTGCAAATGCTATTGATAAAGTATCAAACTTTTGATAGTGAAGAGCACTTTCTAGTTTTGTGATACGAAATGCTCTATCAATAAAAGCATGGTCAAAAGAAACATTATGAGCGACCATAATTGCATCTTTTGCTTTATTATTAAGTTCTTTAAGAGCCTCTTGAAGCGAGTGCGCAAATATCCAATTGCCGGCGTCATATCCATTTACACGCAAAGATTGCGGGTCCGCATCTTCAATACGTTCAGGTTTAACTTTTATTTCAACTTCATTTACCACGTGCCACAACTTTCT
>MFUQ01000021.1:8334-19972 GCA_001785725.1 Candidatus Nomurabacteria bacterium RIFCSPLOWO2_01_FULL_36_10b | reverse complement strand
CTAGCAGACGGAACATGCCAGCCCCCCTCCAAAGGAGGGGGGCTATAAATATTTACTTCAAAAACTCTTTTTTATTCCGCACATGCTCGCTAAGTGCCTTAGCAAAATGTGCAACGCCATCAGCATCGTGCAAATAATATATATAAGGAGATGCCGCTGGGTGGAATGACGCATCAATAGAAAGAGCTCCAGGATTTCCTAGCGGCCCCGGAGGTAGACCTTTGTATTTATATGTATTATATGGTGAATCATATTCCATATCACTCTGTGTTACCTGATCACTTGATTTATTGAAAAGATAATTAAATGACGCATCAACTTGTAATGGCATTCCTTTTTCTATTCTCTTCCACAATATTCCAGAGATGACGTAGATATCTTCTTTACTATTTGCTTCACGTTCTAAAATAGATGCCATAATTATATATTTACGCAAATCTTCTGGAGTAATATCTGCTATACGTTCAGGAATTATTTCGCGTAATTGTTTTGAGAATTCATTTTGCATTTTTTCTATTATTACGTCTTCTTCAACTCTTGGAAAAAAGAAATATGTATTTGGGAAAAGATAACCATTATATTGTGTCGCTTTCTCTAGAAAATAATCACTATTGAATTCTTTGATATTGTTAGCAAGAATATCTGACATTTGTTTTAATGTTGAACCTTCAGGCAAAGTCACACGAACAAAAATATCGCCATAACGTCCTTCTGTAATACGCGATGCAATTGTAAATAGAGGAAGCGGTTTTTCAAAAATATAATCTCCAGCTTGAACATGATCAGCATTACCGCTTATTTTAATTAAAATTGATATAAGTATTGATGAGCGAATAAAATTATTATCTTTTAAATCATTTGCAACTTCAATAAGGGACTTTCCTTCATCTATATAAAAAATGCTTTTTGCAGGGAAATCACGTGGTGGCAACATAATTATTATAATAAATAAAATGATAGTACACGTAATAATTCCAATTACTAAAATAAAACGCGCAAAATTACTAATTGCTCCACTAGTATATAGAGTAACCTCTCTACTATTTTTAAGAGAAAATCTTTTATCTGAAGATTTATTATAAGTGTTGTAGTTCAATTCATCCATATAACACACAATATTACATTGGCAAATCTATAGGCGGTTCGGACTTCTTTGACTCTATGCGCTCAAATGATGGTGTCTCTGCAGTACTTCCAGGGAAATGAAATATAGTTGCAAGTTCTTCAACATTCAAAATAAAGTGTTTATTTTTATATGGCTCATAAAAATATGAACGCCGCATATATGCATCAAACATATCCATTTTCATTTTTTCTAACTTACGCCCACGAATATCCTGCCATGGGAAATCAAACGCTGTCATATTCTTTGGCTTAAAACCATTTAATTCCGCTGAGTTATATTGACGGAACAAAGCAAGAAGCGCTGGAATATTGGTGCCACGAAACTTATCTTTCGGAGCCAGATAAATCCAACGAATACCAACATCAAAACCATGTTTAGTTACACTGCGTTCTAATGCTTCAAGAATATTTTTCTTACCAGGTGTAAGAAGTTGCAAATCAATTTCTTTCTTTTCAACACCGTCGGCTGATTTAAATTTCTTTGAAGCATGCTTTTCCAAAAAAGATTTAACTTCATCTTGGGCTGATTCTGTCCAATCTTTTCCTTTTACAAATTCCCAAAGTACCCCAAGCACACCTGTAAATGGTTTTTTAGTCGCTGCGCGTACTAATATTTGCATCCAAATTTGCTCACCTTTACGCATTGATGAAAAAAATTCAAGTATTGGAGTTATAGGGTCAATACGCTGTTCCGCATCAAGACTAAGCGCTCTATCCATACCATAATCAATATAAGTTTTAATAGGATATACATCGTCTTTTGCTAGAACAACCTCGCTACCAAAAAGAGACCACTCATTTGACTTAATATATTTAGGAACATAACGAACGTAATCGTCAACTTCTTGCACTTCTGATTGTGGATATTGAGAATAAATTTGTGTTGTAACAAAATCTTTATATTTTCTAGGAGTACGAATAAAAAAATATAATGACCCTTCAATTGAAATTATTTCAAGTGAAAACCACAAGCGCACTTGCCCTTTCCACCAACGAAGGAACCAATCTGCTGTACCTCCTGTATCATTAATTGCCTGAAGCATAATTTCCATAGCTTCTGGTGATTTGTGTACCTCGCGAGGAATTTTTATAGAAAGAAGAGCCCAATCAATATTATCAATAAACTCTTTTTGAACATACCGAATCCATATTCGCATGAAAATACAAAAAATAAGAATTGGAACCCATATGAAAGCTGTTTTCCAGAGCACAAGGAGTACACTTGCCAATAATAGATTCATATAAATGTAATTATATCATAAAAAATTTTAAGAGGCCTCCCCCTGTCCCCCTCCGAAGGAGGGGGTAAGAGAATTATTATGTATTTTCTTCATGTAATTCAAGCGACATAGGATTTTCTTTCTTCTCTTTAATAGGAATATTGAATTTCTTAAGGATTTCATTATACGCATCTTGTTCAAGAACTTCTTTTTCAAGAAGAGCCCGTGTAATTGCTTCCAATATATTACGATTATCTGTAAGAATAGTTCTGGCGGTTTGCATACCATTATTCATAATACGCGACACTTCAGCATCAATAATTTCTTCATGTCTATCAGAATGTTGGTTTGATTCAAACATTTGTCCAAATAAAATCTTACCTTCTTTTAACTCAAGTGCGACTGGACCAACTGTATCACTCATCCCCCACTGCGTTACCATCATACGAGCCAAACGTGTTGCAACTTGCAAATCATTTGAAGAACCTGTTGTTATATCATCAAGAACCATTTGCTCCGCAACATACCCACCGAGCGACATAGCGATATCATCTATAAATTGTTTTTTAGAATTTAATTTACGATCTTCAATAGGTAATTTAAGTGTGTAACCGCCAGTATGACCTCTGGCAATAATTGATATCTTATGTACTGGGTCAGCATGAGGCAATAGCGACGCTACTAGGGCATGCCCTGCTTCATGATAAGCCGTGATTCTCCTTTCTTCTTCTGTATGAATATGGCTAGTTCGTTCTGGCCCCATCATAACTTTCTCAATTGACGCCAAAACTTCAGCTTGACCAATACTTTTTTTATTTGTTCTAGCGGTTAAGATTGCGGCTTCATTCATAAGTGACTCAAGATCTGCTCCAGAAAAACCCGGTGTGCGCTCTGCAACAACTGTAAGATTTATATCTGCGTCTACTTTTTTATTTTTCTCGTAAATTTTTAGTATTGCAAGACGGTCTTTACGGTCAGGAAGTTCAAGCATAACTCTACGGTCAAAACGACCGGGACGAAGCAGAGCTTCATCAAGTACATCTGAACGATTTGTAGCCGCCATAACAATCACTTTATCATTTGGAGCAAAACCATCCATTTCCACAAGAATTTGATTTAATGTTTGTTCGCGTTCATCATGACCACTACCAGTCCCAACACCACGATGTCGTCCAACAGCGTCAATTTCATCTATAAAAACAATAGCTGGAGCAATTTTCTTTGCTTGGTCAAAAAGATCACGTACACGGCTTGCTCCAACACCAACGAACATTTCAACGAATTCTGACCCAGAAAGATGAAAAAATGGGACACTAGCTTCACCAGCAACAGCACGTGCCAATAATGTTTTACCTGTACCGGGGGCGCCGGTTAAGAGAATACCTTTAGGAATTTTTGCGCCTAATTCCATATATTTCTTTGGATTTTTTAAGAAATCAACAACCTCTATAAGCTCTTGTTTTGCCTCGCCATTTCCTGCTACATCCTTAAATGTTACATTCTGTTCTTTCGGATCTGTTAAACGAGCCCGCGATTGACCAAATGAAAGCGCTTTCATACCACCCCTCATTTGCGCAAGGAAAAACCATGCAATTAGAAGAATAACGATAAGCGGTATAACAACAGGAAGAATTTGAACTACCCAATACCCTGCGCCACTTTCATTCTTAATATCAATTGAGACCTTTGCTAATGCTTTAGAGTCAACACCATAATTTGCTAACGACTCAGTCAATGACGCCTCGCGCTCTTTCTTTGATTTCTTATCTACAAGAATTTCTTTATTTTCTACGTTTTGTTTCGTCATTGGCGAAACATTTTCTCTTTTATCTTCTTTACTCTCTCCTGCCGAAGGCAGGATTGTTTCTTTGATTTTTAATTCCAATTTGTCTCCTCTCACTGTGATGCTCTCAACTTTTCCATCATTTACAAGCTGAGCAACTTGAGAAAGAGAAATCTCTTCAATTTTTTTTGCGTCTGTCTCACCTGTTATCAAAGAGTATGCTAATCCAATAGCAACAATTATTAAAACAGTTACTATTAATTGCTGAAAAAATCCTGGCCTCTTAACCATTTTTGTTACATTAGGAATTTTGGACTTTTTAAAAGACACTTGTGCTGGCTCCTTCTTATTATACTGATTATTCTTTTGTTCTTTCTTGATATTATTATCTGGCATATATAATTTTTGTAGTATAGCTGTAAGATGTGTTTGAGGCAAGAAAATTCAAAAATTACCAACTTCCACTTGACCCACCACCACCAGATGACCCTCCGCCAAATCCACCAAAGCTACTTCTACTTGACCCCCCACTTAATCCACTGCCACCTAAGAAAAACATTCCTCCACCACTTCCTCCACGACGAGTATTAAGCGCATCAATCCACTTTTTAAAACGTATATTTTTTTCATAGAGTATTGAAAGAATAAAATCAATAATCAATCCAGTCCCTATAGAAATAAGTAATGCGATCCACGCGCTCCATATAACAATAAAAATAATTCCTAATATTCCTCCAGCGATACCTCCATGCCACCATGCTTTAGATTGCGCGCCTTTTTTAATTATTCCAGCAAACAAAGGCACACCTAGAGAAATAATCCAAATCACAATAAATAAAATATTAAAAATATCTATCCCCCCTCTTTCACCCTGTACCGTCTGACTGGACATGGCTGAGGAAGGCATAGATGTAACAACGTATTCAGGCTCAACAAGATGCACCAACCCACTAACTACTCCAATAATACCTCCAGCATAATCACCATTACGAAAAGCTGGACGCGCAATGTCATCTTGGAGATGTTTTGTTGCGATATCAGTCACATTACCTTCTAACCCATAACCTACTTCAATACGCATTATGTGGTCGTCAACGGCAATTAGAAAAAGTATCCCATTATTCTTATCCTCTTTGCCAATCCCCCATTCCCGAAAAAGCACATTTGTATAATCTTCAATAGGAGATTCATCAAGTGTAGGAATTGTGACTACACTAATCTCATTTGTTGTTGCTTTTTCAAAATTTGATAATTCCTTTTCAATCGCTATGTGCTTATCAGAGGAAAGAACTTCTGCAAAATCATTTACATATCCAGTCGGTTTACCAGGACTTTTGTATGCCTGTGCAGAATGTACTGATAAAAACATCATAGTTATAACTACAATGAATAGCGCCGCAACTGTAAAAAAATAAAAACGCATATATCAATTCGCGCAACGCGCGAAATAATTTGTTATTTTACTACAAAATAAACTAAAGAATTATTCTTGCGGAGCAAGATTACTAAAGTCAACAACTGGTGTCGTCTTCTGTGTTTCTGGTGTTTCAAGATATACACGCTTATGCACACTAGCCATCCATGCAATTATATTTGATGGGAAACGACGTACACTTGCATTAATAACTTGGACAGAATCATTATAATCTTTACGAGCAACAGCAACACGATTTTCTGTTCCCTCAAGTTGTGTCATAAGGTCACGAAATGCCTGGCTAGATTGAAGCGTTGGATAATTCTCTACAATAACTAAAAGACGGGAGAGAGCGCTTTCAATTTGATTAGAAGCAGTTACTCTATCATTTGCTGTATTCGCTCCTGAATATTTAGAACGCGCGTCAGCGAGATCACCAAAAACTGTCTGCTCTTGCCCAGCAACACCTTGCACTGACTGCACAAGATTTGGGATAAGGTCATAACGACGTTGAAGTTGAACATCAATTTGCGCCCACATGCTATTTACTTTTTCGTTAAGATTAATGAAACGGTTATATGCTCCTATGCCCCATATAACAATAATTGCAATAATTGCAATAATAAATAAGTTTGTATATTTTTTGGGAATCATAATAATTTATATTACTGATATACTAGCAGTATATCATACTCAATTGGCCTCCCCCTAGCCCCCTCCAAAGGAGGGGGAAAAGGCCACTATACATATGACCCACTTTTAATAAGAAATGCTATACTTTCATCATCTCTCTGCAAGAGAGTGTAACAATATGTCTATTATTCTCAGCAATAGAAAAGCGTATTATAATTTTGAAATACTTGAGCGTTTTTCTGCTGGAATAAAATTAACAGGTTACGAAGTTAAATCCCTAAAAACAGCAAAAGGCGGTTCACTCATAGGGTCATTCCTAATAACATATAATGGTAAGTTATGGATAAAAAATCTTCGTATTCCGCATTACCAACCTGCCAATATGCCTGCTTCCTACAATCCATTGCGGACCCGCGAACTTCTTGTAACAAAGAGAGAACTTCATACAATTGCAAATAATTTAACAACAAAGGGCTTGACGGCTATACCACTTGCAGTGCATAATAACAGACATCGCATTGTTGTTGAGTGTGCCATTGGGCGTGGTAAACAAAAATATGATAAACGTCAGACATTGCGTAAAAGAGAAGACGAGATAAAGATGAGGAGGGTGGTGATGAGGTAACCCCTCCCCACCTCGTCAGACGAGGCGGGGAGGGTGCTCGACATCTCATAAAACAACATGCAGAAGAAAGGTCGGGTTCCTCCCCGATTCTGGGGAGGATGTCGCGCTTAGCGCGACAGGAGGGGAAAATCTTTGTCATTTTAATATTGGGGATGTTCTGGAACGCCATCAGAACAACCAACGCCAGCGCGCGCCGAGATTGAGAGTAATCTCGTAAAACACTCTCAAACCTTTGACGTGCAAACTCAAAGTCTGTTGCATCACCATACGCGGTGCGTGCACTTAATTTCGTGTAGCCCATCGTGGCATGACGAACGCTCATAGTTAGTAGCCAACCCTAGCTACATGAGTGCCATAACGATTGGCTCGATAATAACCACATTCTGAAGTTATTATTTAAACAATCAGGATAGATATTTGATTGTTCTGTTTATCTTATAGGTCATTTATCAATATCCGCATTTGCATGCGGTAAAGATATACTACGCTCGTAGATGCTGTCGTTGATGTCTGATGCACGTGGGTTCGACTCCCACCATCTCCACTCGACTCGTCGGCGCTTTGCGCCTCCTCACTCGTGGTGAACCACCATGGTTTTTGTGTGTTATAAATATATTGTTTACAAAACGACGAGGCGAGTGTCCCGAGCTTGTCGAGGGACTTTTTTGATATACTTCAAAAGTATGATCTATGTATATATGATTAAAAATGAGCACAAGAATCTATACATTGGTATAGCTAATAACCCAATTAAACGACTAGCAAATCACAATGCTCGGCATGGCGCACAATATACAAAAACTGGGACATTTTATATCGTTTTTCTAGAACAATATTCAACATTAGCACAAGCGCGGAAACGTGAAATACAAATTAAAAAATGGCGGCGAGATAAGAAAGAAAAACTCATACAACTCTACAGAGAAGGAAAAGAAACTAGAATGTTAGTTATAAAACGGAGTTGTTGACTTATATGGATAAGTATGATAGAATCATAGAAAATAAACATTTCAAAATATTATGAAAAAAATCTTTTTTCTTTTTGCGGTTTTGATTGTAGGTTTTCTTCCAAGTGCCTCGGCACAAGTCAAGGACCTGCTGAAAAAAGAGCCAGCAAAAGACACGCTGGCAATCAGCGTAAGTGCGGGGTTTGTCCTTGCCCCACAGGCAAAATACCAAATTGGGGACACACTTCCCCCAGCACTGGTTGTGCCAACCCCATTATTTGGCACAGTGTCATTCGCGATTGGAAAAGTCGCGGTGACAATTCCATACAACTTTGCCAACAACAGCGTTGGGTGCTTGGCTCAATATTCAGTGAGTACAAGCGTTGCACTATACGCCGTTGGTTTCAAGGGGTTGCACAAACAGTCCGGCGGATATGCCGGGACTGGAATTTTCTACAATATAGGGAAGCAGTCCCTATTTTTAGAAATTGGGTCGCCACTTCAGGAAAATGTCGGATTGCGTCCGACACTGTTCACTGGAGTGATAATCCCATTCCAGTTAGAACTAAAAAAATAAAATACACGGAAAAGAAAAACCCCGAACGATTCGGGGTTTTTCATTGAGAAAATTTTTAAACTTCCTTTCTGCACTTCGCGCAGAAATCTATTATTAAATAAGCATTAATTAGATATTATTCCCGTACTGTCCAACCAGCTTCAATCCATGGATTAAGTTTTTTGCGTTTTACTTCTTTCGTCTCTACCCCTTTTGTAATAACTACTGTATCAGAATCTTCTTGTTGAGAAACAGGAGTTGCTATTGTAATTTGTTCATACTTTTCTGGATTAAGAATTGCGTCAACGTCAATGTGCTTGATGATGTGAGTAATCTCAAGTATAAATGTACGTTCTAATTCTTGGAAAAGACGTAACGACTCTCTTTTATATTCAACAATCGGCTCACGCTGGCCATAGGCGCGCAAGTTTACGGACTGACGTGTCTGGTCCATGACTTCAAGATGCTCCATCCAAAGACGGTCAAGTGATTGTAAAGAAATTTCTTTAAATATAATCCAGAACTTTTCTTCACCGAGAACTGCGCGTCTTTCTGGAATGATTTTGCTTGCTTCATGGTCGTCTTGAATAAGATTGTCATAAATGCTTGTTAAATATTCCATATCGCCAAAGAGTATCTTCCGGCGTCGCTTATATATTAAAGTACGATGATATGAAAGAACATCGTCATATTCAAGAATATGTTTACGCGCGTCAAAGTTGAGCCCTTCTATTTTTTCCTGCGCTTTTTCTAATTGGCCAGAGATAAATGAGTTCTGAATTGGCACATCTTCCGGCATACCAAGTGATTGAACAATATTCTTCATTCTATCAGAACCAAAAACACGCATAAGCGGGTCGTCAAGAGATACATAAAATTGAGTTTCACCAGGGTCGCCTTGACGACCAGATCGCCCACGAAGCTGATTATCAATACGACGCGCTTCATGACGCTCTGTGCCAATAACGCAAAGACCTCCGAGTTTCTTTACTTCTACTTCTGTTTCTACGCTATATGGAATACCGCCTAATTTAATATCAACTCCACGACCTGCCATATTTGTAGCAACAGTCACAGAGCCCTTTTTACCAGCTTGAGCTATTATCTCCCCTTCGCTTTCGTGATTTTTAGCGTTAAGCACAGTGTGCCTTACACCTTCACTAGTAAAATACTTTGATAAAAGCTCGTTTTTTTCAACAGACACAGTACCAACAAGAACTGGCTGTCCTTTTCCCTGAAGTTCTTTAACTTTATGAGCTATTGCTTTAAATTTCCCGTCCTCATTTTGATAAATAAAATCAACATTATCAATACGCACCATAGGACGATTAGTTGGAATTTCAATAACATCAAGTCCATATACCTTGCGAAATTCTTCTTCTGACGTAATAGCCGTACCAGTCATTCCAGAAAGTTTGTCATAGAATTTAAAATAATTCTGATATGTTATAGAAGCCATTGTTCTTGTTTCCTGTTTTATTTGAAGGCCCTCTTTCGCTTCAACTGCTTGGTGAATACCATCAGACCATCTACGTCCATCTTGCATACGACCAGTAAATGGATCAACTATAACTACTTGCCCATCTTTAACAACATAATCACGGTCACGAATATTGAGAGCTTTTGCGCGTACTGCAGTTTCTAAATGATGAACAAGTTTAATATTTTCAGCAGTGTATAGATTCTTAATACCAAGGGCCTGCTCTGCCTTATTTATCCCAGAATCTGTAATTTGAACAGCATGATATTTTTCATCAATAGTGTAATCATAAATTTCATTCATTTGAGATGCAACTGTAGCAAATGTGCGGTAAAGGTCTTCAGCATCTGCTGACATTGTAGAGAGAATAAGTGGAACACGTGCTTCATCTATCAAAATAGAATCAATCTCATCAACGATAACATACGCATGCTCTCTTTGAACAAGAGCATCACGATTTCTCTGAGTATTATCGCGAAGATAATCAAAACCAAACTGGCTATTTGTGCCATAAGTTATATCAGCATCATATGCTTCTTTACGCGTGCAAGGGCGAAGAAACTCATGAAAAACTTTGAAAGACCCTAATTCATCGCGCTCTGCATCAATGTTCTGATGGCCCGTATCATAAATATATGACGTATTCTGGTCGTTAATCACAGCCGAAGTAAGACCAAGAAAAGAATAAATTTGTCCCATCCACTGTACATCTCGACGAGCAAGATAATCATTAACTGTAACTATATGAACACCATGACCCGTAAGAGCGTTTAAATAAACCGGCAACGTCGCTACAAGTGTTTTACCTTCGCCAGTTCGCATCTCTGCGATTTTCCCACTGTGAAGAACAATGCCTCCCATTATTTGCACATCATAATGACGTTGTTTAAGAGTACGCACAGACGCTTCACGCACAAGAGCAAATGCTTCTGGCAATATATCATCAAGGGACTCACCATTAGAAAGACGCTCCTTAAAAGATTCCGTCTTTAGTGGAAAATCAGCATCGGATAGCTTCTGAGTTGCTGGTTCAAACTCATTTACACGAGTTACTAGATGTTGAATTGATTTAATGAATCGAGAGCTTGTATCTCCGAACATTTTTGTCCATAGCTTCATAGATTAAAGTACTGTAGCAGAAAAAGAAACAAATACAAAATCTTTATTATGACACTCCCATCCCAAGTGGAGGGTAGACGCGAACTCCTCAAACGTCCTTTGTGAGTGCTCTATCCTCCACTTGAAATATGAGCATGCATTTATTATATCATACCTACTCTATCCTGCGCTATTCTTTTTTATTCTTAACCCTCCCCAATTCTGGGGAGGGTCATCACGCTTAGCGTGACGGGGGGGGAAGAGAAAATCTGCCTTAAGGCAGATTTTCTCATAAATGCATTGATATCTGTAAGCCGAATTCTGTTACTGCTTCCCCCCGCTAAGCGGGGCTTCGACCCCGTTAAACGGGGCTTCGCAGAATGACCATCATGTGTCTGGGATGTATCTCACGATACACCTCTAGCGACTCTCCCTGCTTCGCCACGTCAAACGTGGCTTCGCAGAGCACGGTCTTGCATTCTGATAAGGATTTAGCCGTTTCATCTCAATGTTACCATTGAACTTATCCATTAGATCCGTGTGATACTACTGGATAGTTACCACCTTTCGATGACAACCGTCTCTGCTCGCACCTCGTCCCGTCATACGGGATGTAATCCCGTTAGACGGGAGACAGGCGTTACCTGCTATCATTTCCTGCTTCGCCACGTCAAACGTGGCCGCAGGATGAATGTTCGGACTTTCCTCCCCCGCGTCAAACGCGAGAGCGATGATCTGATATCAACATAATATATAA
>MFUQ01000021.1:6114-8294 GCA_001785725.1 Candidatus Nomurabacteria bacterium RIFCSPLOWO2_01_FULL_36_10b | reverse complement strand
AGTATTATCAAATCTATAATTATAATCCTATAAATCATGATATAATAACTAAAATCATGATGGAACAAACACCACAAAATAATAAGGAAAGATCCCAAGAGAAAAGAGAAAAAAGGTCTAAATTAAAAGAATTTCTACCTGATGATTTGGTATTAGAGTATAGTAAAAATATCAAACCGCACAAATGGACATTTGACGGTAATTTAGTAAACAGAAGAAACTTAGCAACAGATGCCGAAACCATCTTCTTTAAGGCTCTTGAATATTACAATAACAATACATTGGATGAACATTTTTTAGAATTAAAAGATAACAAAGAAAAACAAAGACATTCTCTTTCTATTACATTAGAAGCGGATATAAATCTCTCAAAAGGGCTTGAAGAATGTGCTAAAAATGGTGAGTGGGTCTATTACGCCACAATACTTTCTAAAATGATTGAAATGGGGAAAGATATTCCAAAGAATGTGGATGAACAAATGTCAAAAGGGCTTGAAGAATGCGCTGAAAATGGTCGGTGGAACTCTTACACCACAATACTTTCTAAAATGATTGAAATGGGGAAAGCGACGGATGAACAAATGTCAAAGGGACTTGAAGGATGCGCTAAAAATGGTGAGTGGAACTCTTACACCACACTACTTTCTAAAATGATTGAAATGGGGAAAGATATTCCAAAGAATGTGGATGAACAAATGTCAAAGGGACTTGAAGGATGCGCTAAAAATAATTGGTGGGGCTATTACGCCACAATACTTTCTAAAATGATTGAAATGGGGAAAGCGACGGATGAACAAATGTCAAAAGGACTTGAAGGATGCGCTAAAAATGGTCGGTGGGGCTATTACGCCACAATACTTTCTAAAATGATTGAAATGGGGAAAATTGATTTTAATAATCCAACATATCAACGGGTAAATGAACATATAAACTCATTATCGGAAAAATATCAATCATTCGTCAGGGGAAACATCATTGTCAGATTAAACACAGGGCAATCACTTGAATCATTGCATGCTCCAAACGGTTCATACGCTATCTATCAGTCGCTTGTTTCCTCAAGCATTGTGGTAAATCAAGAAATTCAGGATAAGACAAAAAAGGTCAGAGAACCTGATATCTGGTGGCAAGAACACGGTGAGATATTTGGAAAATTATTGGCTCTTGATTCTAAATTGATTTCGGGATTGATAAAAGAACATATTTCAGAAGGTATACCAAAACTGAATGGATACATTACAATATATGAGCAAGCCATTTCAAACACAATAGCTTTTAATTTAACCAAACAAGCCATTGAAGATAACCGCTTTAATCATCCTCAAGAACTAGGTTCTTTCTTGGAAATAGTTAACGCATATGGAAAAGGAGGACAGATGGAATTATTGCAAAATATTATTAACCAGAAAAGCAATATCCACCTTAATGAACGAGCGTCAAAAGAGCTTCTTGGTGTAATAGCGATGAATCTTGGAATACCAAAGGAAGAAATCAAAACTAATCTGAATGAATGGAAAACGGAATTTCTGCCAAATCTTGTTTCAAATGATGAAATGATGGTAATAAAGAAAATGGAAGAAGCTCGCGAACTCTATTTATCCATTATGAAAGCCGTGTTTAAAAATTTATGGAAGGAGTTTCTGTTTGATAAAAATCAAGACGACGAGGTTGGAAGGAGTGTGGCTCTTCATAACGCTGAAACTCGAGAGATTTTTGAAAAAAATGGAATCAATTATGATAAGTGGCTTTCATATGATAAACATCGTGATTTTATTGTTTCAACTGAGGTCGTTGTTGATAAAAAAGAATATTATTTGAAGATTCTTAATGAAAGAAAAGAACAAGTCATAAAAACGCTTTTACCATTTAGTGGAATCTTAACTGAAAGAGAGTATTTTCCCCTGCTTCATATTTTAGAAGGGCAAGGAAATAAAAAGAGCTTGGACAAATTAAATGGTTCTGAACTGACTCAAAAACTTGAACAGCTTGAAGACAGACTCAAAAACTTGAAACAAAGAGAAGAATACAAGAATAATCAAAACTGGGATTCTGTTTTTGAACACACAGGCCACCTGAGAGAAGCCGTAATTATGATTAATCAGAAAGAACACAAAGAAACAGAATCTCGCGAGAAAGGATTTCGGATTAAGGTCTGGGAGCGTGACCCCAAAAAAGACCTC
>MFUQ01000021.1:5867-6105 GCA_001785725.1 Candidatus Nomurabacteria bacterium RIFCSPLOWO2_01_FULL_36_10b | reverse complement strand
AATTATTCACAATGCTGTATCGCTGTTGGTGTTAAAGACACCCCGCCTGACGGTGGGCTTAATACACACGACCCGTCAACGGTTATGCAATTCTTGGCGGATACAGGAATATCCGTTGTTGAAATATGTGATTCTGAACGAAACAATCCAGTTGGAAACGCATGGCTTTTTGTGTCAAAGAACGAACTCGGGGAACCAATTCTGGTTGCCGACAATGTTGAACTTCATAAAGATTATA
>MFUQ01000021.1:0-5802 GCA_001785725.1 Candidatus Nomurabacteria bacterium RIFCSPLOWO2_01_FULL_36_10b | reverse complement strand
AAAGATGTTAGTCTGGTTGGAGCCGGCGTCGGTTTGGTTTCAACAAATAATATTGACACAAGCGATATGCGAAAAATGAATGTCCCGCCCATTGATACCATCAGCGGTTATTTAACAAAATACACATCTGACATCGGCAATCGTTCTGGACGATATTATTTGGAAACATTTAATCATCCGTCCTTGGGAGAAATAGTCGATTTTACTAAAGAAAAAATGGAAATAAAGAAGAAAAAAGAAAAAATGGAAGAAATTAAACAAACCGGCATTATCAGAATGATAGACATTGCGACAAATGAGGAAACTAATTTCAACAACAATCAATTCTATGACTTAATAGAGTCTTTTTTATTCACCTAAATCAACACATATGAAAAAATACATTATTCCAATTATAATAGTCCTAGTAGTTATTGCTATTATATTAATACAAAAACCATTTTTTAGGACATCTGATACAACTACTGTACGTATTGGTCTTGCACTTGCCCTTTCTGGTGATGCTGCGTCATGGGGAGAACAAGAAAGAAATGGCGTTATACTAGCTCAAGAAGAACTTAATGCTAAAGGTGGTATTGATAAGAATCTTGTTGAATTTATAACTGAAGATACAAAAAGCACTTCTGTGGGTTCAACAAACGCAGTACAAAAGCTTGTTAATTTTGACAAAGTGCAATACATTATTGGTCCAACATGGTTTGACAGCTACCCAGGCGCGCAAGGTGTCGTGAAGAATACGAATGTACTTATGATTACACCATCAGCAAGTGCTACCGCTATTCAACAGCCAGAAAAAATTTCTAATATCTTCTCTGTATGGTATCGCACTGATGCTATTACTGATGGACTTGCAAAATTCATGAATACTGATGCTAAGAAAAATATTGCTCTTGTATTTCAGAATGATGCTTATTACCAAGAAGTACAAGATTTCTTCGTTACGGTAGCTGATAAGAACGAACTGAATATTGTTTCTAAGGACTTAATCAATCCTGGAGAAACAGATTTCAAAACGCTTCTTGCACGTATGAAATTAAAGAATGTTGATGCTATTTTCTTTGGTATGTATGATGAATCAATGTTAATAGGGTTATTGCGCGATCATACAACTATAGCTCCAAACATTGCTATCTACACCAATCAAGATGCGCGTGGTTGGATTAATAATAAAGATTATCAACCATATATTAGTAATCTCAAATTTGTTGATAATGCTCCAATGTCAGAAACTTTTGTAAAAAAATATACAGAAAGATTCAAAACAGAACCAACTCTATCTGCGTCTACAGCATATGATACTCTAATGATTATTGCAGAAGCAATAGAGAAATCAGATAATCCTCGTGAGTACATAACAAAACATTCCTTTTCTACAACTACATTTGGCGTAGTGTCATTTGATGAATGGAATGGTATTGGAACAAAAAATAAGCAGTATCAGATGTTCCAAGTCATTGATGGCGAAGCGGTAAAAATATAAGAGAACATCTCTTACTCTCAAAAAAAATTTTACCCACAAGAATCCCACCTCACGGTGGGTTTTCTTTATATCTTATATATACCACTGTATTAAACAACTCGTTTAAAAACTATGTATTTCAAGATGTCCTATTTACAATAGTAACATTATATGATATTATACTCTTAAATAAACTCACTTCACTTAAAAACCACAAAAATATGCGAACTCAAATTGGGTTATTTTTTTGCTCTATAGGTGCATGTATGAGTGCTATATCTATAGTACTCCTGGCTTATGAACTCATAAAAAATTGGCACAACCCGGAATTCCCAATTCTTGTTGTTGAAGGATTGGCTATTTTATCCGGAGTGTTATTTCTATTTTTTTATGTAGGAGCACTAATAATCACAGAAAAGTCCAAACAAAGCTGACTGAAATAGAGTAAGTTACGCCTCTGGCTAAGATGAATCTAAACATCTTGAAACTGAAACAAAATAGACGGGGTGCTCGTGCCAACCCTCGAAAGATATACCGAAAATTGGCGCATATATATTAAGACGAGGAGCTATGACGGCTCCTCTCCATTTTCAAGATCATATGTATTGCATATGTGATCTTGAAATAGGAAAGTTCATTCAAAAAATTCATAAAAACAAATACTACTGTTATGAAAAATTTATTCTTCTTTTTTCTGTTTGTTTATATGGTTATTGTAGGATGCTTATCTGAAATGAGCCATAACACCGTACCAAATGATGCATCTGCAGGAACACCACAAAGCAGACTGGATAGCATTAATTCACGATGGATAAATATCCAAATGGGGAAATTTTACCCTGTACAGATATTCCATAATGATACCTTTGCAGGTATGGGTGCTATTCATCAGGATGGATTCTGCTTCACCGCACGACATGTTGCATTTGCCACTGGTAAATATGGTGAGTTTACTGCAATAGCAAAGACCGGACAAAAATTTTTACTCAACAGACATGATGCCTTTGAACAAGAAATTGCACTGGCTATTAAATCCAATATAGTTTTTGATGTTGGGTTCCTTATTTCTGTTGATTCGATAAATCATATGCCATATCAAGCATACGACAGTCCAATGTTACAAAGTGGTAGTGCTAACTATATCACTCCGCAGATACAAATAACATCAGTTTACTCCGGAGAAAAAGCAAGACTTATTGGCGGGTTCAAAAAAGATAATTGGTTCTGCACAGCATTTTGTAAAAGAAACAGAGTTACTCTCAAGGGAGAAAGTGGATCTGTGTGGTTATTCGACAATGACCCACAAAAGATAGCTATATTAACATCTGATGGTTTTGTAGAAAACAGAGATGACCAAATAACTTTTTTTACTATTTCCGCTCTACCTGATGGGCACACATCATGGTAATGATATTATAATCCATACACTCCCCTTCCACACAGGAAGGGGTTTTGTTTTAAGTAAAAGAAAAACAACCTCACGGCTGTTTTTCTTTATCTGAATTATTATAGAAATAAATTACACAACACTATACATCCCTTCTTTGTTCTTCTTGAAAAATTTTGGATTTTGGAGATTGACGAGGATTGTGTTGCGTTTTAAATAACGCTCCTTCATAACACGATCAATGATTTCGTCGCGAGACATTGGTTTTTTTTCTTCTTTTATAATTTGTTCAATAACTTCACGAGCAGTACCTTGACGATACCCCCACTCTTTAAGACCATACATACCACGGCCAATGAGAACGAATCTTTCATCTTTTATTAATTCATTGTGACAAGTCGCCGTATGTGTTGGATGGCTAAATATTGTGCTAATAGCTTTAGCAACTTCGCGGAAATGCATAGGAGAACCATGATTACGCATTACTAGATATGCTAGGTCGCGAATGCCACGCGTCTTAATATTTGGAGATGCTGACTTACCCCAGTGGCCGAGTTTATTCTTTCCTATTACTTTAGACATCCATAGAAGTCTACGAGCTATATCATCATTGCGATTTTCTGATGGAATATTTTTCTCTGTTGCCTTTTCAATAAAACGACGCACCATTTCTGTTTCATCATGTAAATCATTATCATTTAAAGAATCGTGAATAGCATGGAGTACATCTTCAATCTTATTAGCTAATTGAGCATCAACTGTCCAACGCGCTTTAAAATTATTATCTTCTTTCAAACGTGTGAATTCATCGCCAAGCACTAAATATAGATTAAGATGATTTTGAGTTACCTTATCTTTTGATAATTTTTGAAGAAGATGCTCCTCGTGAACAACTCCTCCTAATGTATAGAGAGCGGATTTTAGCTCATCAAAAATTTCTTGCGCTTCCGCGAATGTATGAGAGTTGCGAATTGCTTTAAGAGCAAAGTTTTCTATCTGGCGTACACGTTCACGTGTAATACCATATAAATCGCCAATTGCTTGAAGTGTCTGCGTATCTTCTTCCTCTAGACCATAGCGTTTTGTAATAACATCACGCGCACGGTCTTTCAGATTCGTTAAAAGCTTCTTTGTTACTACTTTAGGTTTGAAGTTAAGTTGGATGTTTGATGTTACCATAAAAATAATCTATATATCTTAGCTTCTGCAGAGGATAATAATACATATAATACTTACTCCATTAATAAGCCCTCCAATACAATTTATACTACCAAAGTTAGATTCTTTGTCAAGGAAGCAGTGTAAAAAATAAAAAGCCCCCTTCAGCAGAGGACTTTTTTAGTTCTTTAACTTTCTATTTTTACTTTTTTCTTTCTTCTTAACATTCCCTGGCTTATCGCAAAATTACGGAAAGTTTTTGAAGATTTTACCAACTCCTGGAATGTTCCAATTGCTTCAATTTGAGATTCATTGCCTTTGACTTCGGAAATTGGTTTAAGCACAACAATCTTGTCACACTTTTTAATAGTGCTCAATCGATGCGCTATGATTAGTGCCGTAACTCCCTGTCTGAAAAATTCATTAATCCCGGTCTGAACCAACTGTTCTGTTGTGGAGTCAAGATGAGAGGTTGCTTCATCAATCACAACAAATTTAGGATTCTTAATAAGCGCAGAGCCAATTGCAACCCTTTGCTTTTGACCCCCAGAGAGTTTCATCCCATTTTTGCCAACAATAGTGTTAAGCCCGTTCGTTAACCTAAGACCAAAATCAATCTTAAGCAACTTCATAACTTGCCACAGATGTTCATCAGTTACAATCTTTCTTGAATTTTCATCAAGACCATACACTAGATTGTCACGAAGAGTTCCATCAAAAATCATCGCATGTTGCGAAACATAACCGGTACCAACTAGCAATGACTCTGTGGATATAGTCCGTAAATCTACCCCATTAACAAGAACAGAGCCAGAACTCGGATCCATAAACTGAAGCGCGAGGTAAGATAACGTTGACTTCCCTGCACCACTCATCCCAACCAAGGCAATTTTCTCACCAGAATTAATCTCAAATGAAACATTCCTTAAAACTGGTTTTGAACCTTTTTCCTTCTGATTGTAATTATGAGAAATCTCTTTAAAGGAAATTATTGGGGGTAAAGACCAGTTAACTTGCTCTATCCTGTTTTCAGTTCTAAACCATGGTTCTATTGTTAAAACTTTAATCATTGATCTAACGGATGGCATATTAAATTGGATTTTTCTTTCAACAGATGATATCTGCCAAAAGTTGTCGTAGGCCATACTTGCCCATGTAAAAACCGGAAAAAGAATTCCTAGTGTCCAAACTCCATTCCAAACTTGCCATGCACCATAAGCTAAAACAAAAGATAGTGAAAAAATCGCGAAACGACTACGCCACCTTGAAAAACTAATGTACCAAACCCAAAAATCACGGTCACGGGTTGATACATCTTTGTAATTTCTTGAGATAAAACTGAGTTCTTCGTGCGCCTTCCCAGATATTTTTACTTTTTCAATCCCATCCATTCTTTCTGAAAAATGGCGGTTGATTTTTCTTAAATCAGAATCAATTTTTGTACAATCCTGAATAACACGTAAATTGAGATAAAGGGAAGTTACAAGATAAACTACAAGAACAAGAGACATGATTAATCCTGGAATACCGCAAAAAAGTAGAGCTACAATTGAAACAATGATTTTCATTGTAATAGGTACAGCTTCAAAAATGACCCCAAACCAAAGCTCCATTGCTCTTCCACGACCTTTCTCAATGTTAGATACAGACAACATTGAACCATGAGCTCTATGTTGACCAATCGGTTTCTCAAAGAAAAGTTTCGCAATTTTTGAATTTAATCTTTCGTGAAAATCAGCGTAAATCCATTCGTGTTGCTTCCCGCCAAACCTGTCAAATTCTTTCAACGTAAAAATAC
>MFUQ01000020.1:5187-23079 GCA_001785725.1 Candidatus Nomurabacteria bacterium RIFCSPLOWO2_01_FULL_36_10b | reverse complement strand
CGGAAATCCGGTCTTAATAGACCTTCTGGGCGAAAGCCGGAACGTCGAAGTAGGCCGGATTTTCATTGTAATGACGTCGCAATTGGCGTATAATTTTATCTATACGGCCATAACTAAGGGTTTTTCGGAGGTAGGCCGGTTCAAACTTCCGGACATCGTCACCGCTTTTACTTTGCCGTAGTCTTGCCCAGTCAGATGGGGTAGGGCGAAGGTGAGCACTAATAAATTTCCGAAAAAGCTGAGATATGTGGATAATCATCTTGATATGTGTGCGCACAATGTGTATACTAGAATTATATGACTACTGTAAACGTTCGTATTGACGAAAAGACAAAAGCACGGGCAACGAAAGTCCTTTCACACATAGGGCTTGATATGTCGTCAGCGGTGAAAGTATTCTTGTCACAAGTAATTATAGAGGGGGGGCTTCCTTTCAAGCCTAAAAGAAGCTCAAAAGAAATTAGAGCACAGTGGGATAAAGATATTGAAGAAGCTGTTAAAACAAGAAATATCTTTACATCAGTAGATGATATTCTGAATGACCAAACAGTATGATTAATTAAATAGAAGATATGTTATGCGCCATAAAAACAAAGACCTTTGAAAAGTCTTTGAAAAAACTAAAGTCATCAGGACAGTTGAAAGAAGCTATTAAACTTGATATTGAGAGAATCATTAATCTTCTTGAGAATGAAGAAAAACTTCCTATTGAATATCGAGATCATGCGCTAACAGGTGATTACATAGGCCAAATGGAATGTCATATTAGAGGTGACTTGCTATTAATTTATAAAATTCAGAAAGATCAACTGGTTCTTGTATTAGTAGATATAGGAACGCATTCATATTTATTTGGTTAAATCTTATACTTCCTAAACCACGTTCTCTGGCGTCTGGCATATTGCCAAATTTCTTTTTCTAGTTTTTCAATGCACTCATCTTTTGAGATAAGATTTCTTTCATAACGTGAGCCATATCTATACTCTAAACCAAGCGCTTCCATACGTTCCCATGGAACTTTGTGGATTCTATGTAGATTTTGTATTTCACGAAACATGCCATTTTTTATGCGTTGTAAAAGACGACTATGAATACGTTTTTTTAATTTAGTATCAGAAATATCTCTATATATCCACTTTACAGAATAAGTAAGTTTTCTATTTTTTGCATCTATTTTGGGGATATAACCTAACGTTCCAATAATCTCAAGCGCTCTGATTAAACGCACTTTATTGTGTTTATCAATTGTACGAGCGCGTTCATAATCTAAATTGTGCAACTGCGCAAATAATTCTTCTGTGCTTTTTTTATATAACAAAGCGCGCAACGCGCGATTTGGTGGGACAGATGGAAGTTTATTTGAGTGAATTAGTGTGTCAATATAAAATCCGGTGCCTCCACATACGATAGGCATTTTGCCACGTCTGTGGATATCTTTTATCACTCTACGAGCGAGATTAACATAGCTATTAACACTAAAAATATTACGTGGGTCAGCGACATCTAGAAGATGATGGCGGATACCATGCATTTCTTTCCTTGTTATTTTGCCGGTGCCTAGATTCATGTGTCTATAAACTTGCCTAGAATCAGCTGAAACAATTTCGCCGTTCGTCTTCTTTGCCAATTTAACAGCATAATTAGATTTGCCTGTGGCAGTAGGGCCACAGATAACAATAATTTTGGGTAATATAGATTTTTGCTTTACTCGTGGCATATATGGTATAATAACATTATATGAAATCTCAAGAAAATGAACCACATTCTGAAGTAGGACACAATATTAAAGTAGACAATGGAATTTCAGAAGAAATAGTATCTAGCCATGTTGGCCTAGAAAATCTTCAATATGATTTTAATAGGGCAATAGAGGAACTTACGTCTGGGCGCCAATTATTAAAAGAGGGTAAGTTTAATGTAGAAGATGGTATAGAGCTTTATAATCATGTTATAAAGAAGTTTATAAGTAGTTGGTTCCGTGCAAAATTAATAGATCCAAATGATGCACCTGTTACTAAAGATCAGTTAAGTATTTTTTTTAAACTTGCTATTGATGAATTGCAAGATATGTCTGATAAGCAAGGCGCTTACCAAATGTATTCTCAGAATTAATTTTTTTGGTGCCGGGAGGGAGAATCGAACTCCCATGGATTACTCCGCACGATTTTGAGTCGTGTGCGTCTGCCAATTCCGCCATCCCGGCGTTGCTTGATGATTATAAATAAATTTTATGGTAAAATCAATAAGTACTTAAATGACTCGCCGAGGGCGTAAAAAATGCTCTATGGAATCAAATATTAAAAATAATAAAATTTTCTGGGTTGATATAGATTCTATTTTCCCAAACCCATATCAACCACGTCGTGATTTTGATGAAGCAAGTTTACGTGACCTCGCGGACTCTATACGACAGTATGGCATACTTCAGCCACCAACAGTTAGTGAATCAGGGAAATTACCAGATGGACGTAATAAATATGAGCTCATAGCTGGAGAACGTCGTCTGCGAGCTTCTAAATTAGCTGGTCTTATACGTGTTCCAGTTGTGATTCGTACTGGAGATGATGAGAAGGCTCGTTTTGAGCTTGCTATTATAGAGAATCTCCAACGAGAGGACCTTAACCCAGTTGAACGCGCTCGCGCATTTCAACGTTTGGTAGATGAGTTTAAGATGACGCATAGTCAGATTGGTAAACAGATGGGTAAGAGTAGGGAATATGTGTCTAATTCATTGCGTCTTTTGTCTTTACCACAAGAAATAATAGATGGAATTACATCACACAAGATTTTGGAAGGGCACACTCGTCCGCTTATGATGTTGGCTGATAAGCCAGAAGAACAAATTACTCTTTTTAAAGAAATTGTGTATAAAAAGATGAGTGTTAGAGAGTCAGAAAAAGTTGCGCGTAAAATTTCTCAAGATAAAGTTCGCAAGGCAAAACATCGTCAGGATCCTAAGATCGCGTCATTTGAACAGGTATTTTCAGAAACGCTTGGAACTCGCGTATCAATTGAAGAAGGGGAGAAAGGTGCTGGGGGAAAGATTGTTATTGATTATTTTTCACCAGAAGATCTTGACGAAATATTAGAGCTAATTCAATCCAAAAATAGTACAGGTAACCCTCGCGCGCTTCTTGAAAAATTTGAGAATATGCATAGCGCTATTAAAATTTTTTCACCATCATTACCAAAGAAAGAAATTATTACTCCTTCTTCTCCGAAGGAGAAGGATGACTTTGCTCCAACTAGTAATGTTGCTCCTTCTCCGAAGGAGAAAGATATTATTTCAATATCAAATAATTATTCAAAAATCTTCAAAAAACCTTCACAAGATAAAAAACAAGTATTTGCATTTGATGCAAATACGACTCCAAAATCAAACTCCGACCAATATCTTGTAAATACATCTAATAGAAATTAAATTAATACCATACTATCGCGCACAGCGCGATTGTGTGAGTGAATAATGTCAGTTTACTATCTATAATTATCGCGCGCAACGCGATAGAACAAATATTAGTTAATTTATCAAACGTTGTAAGAGGTTCATGTTTTTACGTTTTAAGTAATTGCGAATATGTCGTTTGGCGACATTCGTTTGAACGTATGAAAGCCACTTTTGTGACGGTTTAGATGATGATTTATATTCAATTTCAACAATATCATGGCTTTTCAATTCTTTTGAAAGAGCGGCTCGTTTACCGTTTACTTTTGAGGCCGACATATGATTTCCTAGATCAGAGTGAATAGCGTATGCAAAATCTAATACAGTAGACCCTTGAGGTAAATCAATAACATCTCCTTTTGGTGTGAAAACGAAAATACGATCTTGAAAAAAGTCAGTGCGCAGTTCTTTCAAAAAATCAACAGGTCGCATATCTTCTTTTTGAAATGTTCTTAATTGTTCAAGCCAATCAAAACTTTTTGATTTTTTCTTTTTGTTTTTACTTGTTTTTAATGAGTTAACTTTATATGCATGATGGGCGGCAATACCGAACTCTGCAAATTCTTGCATTTCAGTAGTGCGTATTTGAATTTCTACTATTCCTCCATCACCAGTAAAGATAGTAGTATGAAGACTACGATATCCATTTGGTTTCTGGAGCGCAATATAATCCTTAATGCGACCAGGCAGTGGTCGCCACATGCCATGTATTACTCCTAGCACACGATAACAATCCTCTATAGACGGCACAATAACACGTAAGGCAACGGCATCGTACACTTGGTCAATATCCATGCCTTTACGCAATAATTTTTTATATAAACTATAGATGCCTTTTACACGATAATATATATGCACATCTTTCACATCTTGTTCTGCAAGTTCCCTACGAAGTGAACGTTGTATTTTTTCAAGATATTTTGTATTTACATTTTTATGATGTTTCAAAAGTTCATGTGTCATTTTATACTCAGCTGGATATGCATATGGAAAAGCGAGATCTTGAATTTCTCCAGCAAGTTTTCCCATTCCCAATCGTGAAGCAAGGGCTGCATGAATTTCTATACTCTCAATAGCGATTCGTTTTTGTTTATCCTTACGTACATATTGAAGAGTGGATAAGTTATGAAGTCTGTCTGCTAGTTTTACTATAAGAACACGTACATCTTGAGCCACAGCAACGAAAAATTTACGCAAACTTTCAACATGTCTTTCTTGACCTTGGTACTTTAACTTTCCCAATTTTGTAACCCCCTCAACAATAGATTCAATTTCATTACCAAATTCTTTCTCAAGAGTTTCACAATCAACATTTGCGTCTTCAATAGTATCGTGCAAAAGACCCGCAGCTATAACTGTTGCATCCATACCGAATCGCGCGCAGTTATTGCCAGCTTCAGCGACATGATAAAAGTACGGTTCTCCACTCATACGTTTTTGGTCAGCATGAGCTTTTTCGGCAAATAAATATGCTTTTTCTATAAGCGCTATATCTTTTTCAGTAGGTTCATATCCTACATCTTTCATTGATTTGTATATCTGTTCTAACGTAATCATACGGATATTGTCTAGTATAGCATATTCATTATACTTCTGATATTATAAGGCCTATGCAGAGTTACGAGCACAAAGAGATTGAAAAAAAGTGGCAAGAAGCATGGGAACGAGAAAATATATATAAAACGCCATTACAATCCAAAGAAAAAAAGAAATATTATGTTCTTGCGGAGTTTACTTATCCTTCCGGTAATCTGCATGTGGGGCATTGGTATGCATTCACTGGACCTGATATATACGCGCGTTACATGCGCATGAAAGGGTATAATGTTTTTTATCCAAATGGTTATGACGCATTTGGTCTTCCTGCGGAAAATGCAGCTATTGAACGCGGTTTAAATCCTCGTATATGGACTCGCGGAAACATTGAAACGATGCAGAAGCAATTTAATACATTGGGTGCGTCATTTGATTCATCAAGCATGTTAGAAACATGTGACCCTAAGTATTACAAATGGACGCAATGGATGTTTTTAAAATTTAAAGAAAGAGGGTTTGCTTATCAAGCAAATACTCCAGTGAATTGGTGCCCATCATGCAAAACTGTACTTGCAAATGAGCAAGTTCACCAAGGACACTGCGATCGTTGTGATAATATTGTTGAACAGCGCGCAATGAAACAGTGGATGATGGCCATAACAAAGTATGCGGATAAATTGTATGACGATCTTAATAATTTGCAATGGCCTGAATCTATAAAAGAAGCTCAAAGAAATTGGATAGGTCGTACATATGGTTCTCGTATTTCTTTTTCAATTTCTTCTTCTACAAAAAATGAAAATAATACTATAGATATTTTTACAACTCGCGCTGATACTCTTTTTGGTGTTACATATATTGTTCTAGCGCCAGAGCATCCATATATTACAAAATTAATTGAAAGTAACGCGCTTGAAAATATTATTGAAGTGCGAGAATACATTTCTGCTACGCAGAAAAAATCAAATCTTGATCGCACAAGTAATAAAGAAAAAACAGGTGTTCAGCTAAAAGGTATTATAGCTATAAATCCAGCAAATGGGGGAGAGATGTCTGTGTGGATCGCAGATTATGTTCTTGCAGATTATGGCACAGGAGCTGTTATGGCTGTCCCGGCTCATGATGAACGAGATTTTGAATTTGCAAAAAAATATAATTTGGAAATAAAAAATGTGATTTCTTATATAAACAGTAGTTTGGATAAGAACACAGCAATGATACATGATGGAGTTCTTGTTAATTCTGGAGAATTTTCTGGTATGTCGTCTAATGAAGCAAGGACGAAAATAACCAAACATGTCAATGGTAAAATGACAAAAATGTATCGCATGCGTGATTGGGTTCTTTCACGCCAAAGATATTGGGGAACTCCAATTCCTATAATTCATTGTTCAAAATGTGGTGCTGTTTCAGTTCCAGAAAAAGATTTACCAGTTGTGCTCCCAGATTTAGATGATTTTATGCCTCGCGAAGATGGCAAATCACCACTTTCAAAAGCAACAGATTGGGTTAATGTTATGTGTCCAATATGTGGAGAAAAAGCAGAAAGAGAAACTGACACAATGGATACTTTTATTGATTCATCGTGGTATTTCTTACGATTTCTTGACCCTAATAATGCTGAAACATTTTCTGATAAAAATATTATGGAAAAGTGGATGCCAGTTGATTTTTATTTTGGTGGCGCGGAGCATACGACAATGCACTTGCTCTATTCCCGTTTTTGGCACAAAGTTCTTTTTGATATTGGTCTTGTCGGTGATAATGAACCGTATTTAAGAAGGATTAATCGTGGACTTATTTTAGGATCCGATGGAAATAAAATGAGTAAGAGCAAAGGCAATGTAATTGACCCAGATGAGGTTGTTAGTAAGCTCGGTGCTGATACTGTGCGTATGTACTTGGCATTTATGGGCCCATATGGTGAAGTAGGAAATTATCCATGGGATCCAAATGGCGTTGTTGGTGTACATCGTTTTCTAGAACGTGTTTGGCGCACGCATAATATCCTCTCTAAAGAAAATATTCCTTCTACAACAAAGTTATTGCACAAAACAATAGGCCATGTTGAAAGAAGCATTACAGAATTAAAATATAATACTGCAATATCAGGTCTTATGATATTCATGAATCATATTGAGAAAGAAAAAAGTATAACACATGATGTATACAAGACATTCCTACAACTTTTAGCTCCATTTGCTCCGCATATTACTGAAGAATTATGGCGTATGTTTGGTGAAACGACATCAATTCATCTTTCACAATGGCCGGTAGTAGACGAAACCCTACTTCATGATGATGAAGTTACTATTGCTGTGCAAGTGAATGGCAAAGTACGAGGTCAGATTGTTGTTGGTGTAAGAGAATTAGAAAAAAATGTAGTGGATAAAGCGTTCAATGATGTTAAGGTCGCTAATTTTTTGGAAGGGAAGAAAGTACTTAAACAAATTTATGTACCGGGGAAAATAATTAATTTTGTAGTGTAATATATTTGTAACAGAGTAGTCTATGGCACGTAAAATCTTACAACTTTTTCATAAGAGTTTTCATAATATTAACCAAGCGGCACTAATTCTTGCTCTTTTTACTTTGCTAGTACAACTTACTGGTCTTATACGTGATCGTCTTTTGGCTGGTCATATTGGACCGGGGCCAATACTTGATCTTTATAATGCGGCATTCCCAATTCCAGATCTTATATTTGCATTAGGGGCTTCAGTTGTTTCTGTAACAATTCTTATGCCATTTCTCGCTGAAAGTATGCGCGAAGAGAATGATATGGCAAAAACTCGTCATTTTTTGAACACGATATTTACAACTTTTTTTGGTGGGATGATATTAGTTTCTATTGTGATTGGAATTTTAATGCCGTGGCTTGTAAAGTTTGTTGCTCCAGGTTTTTCACCAGAGATGTTGCATGAGCTTATTTTGTTGAGTCGTATTATGTTGTTATCCCCGATACTTCTAGGGCTCTCAAATCTTGTAGGAACAATTACACAGCTTCACAAAAAATTCTTTGTTTTTGCAATGTCGCCAGTTCTTTATAATGTTGGAATTATTATTGGAATTTTATTTCTATATCCAATCATGGGTGTTAAGGGTCTAATCATTGGTGTGATAATAGGCGCGCTACTACACTTCCTTATGCAAATTCCAGTTATTATTATGCAAAAATTAGTTCCAAGATTTGTGTGGCGTATTGATTGGCGACTTGTATGGCATGTAATTAGTATTTCTATCCCTCGTACATTCACATTGTCATGCAATCAAATTGCTATTCTAATTTTTTATGCGCTAGCATCTAAAATGTCATCTGGAAGTATTTCTATATTTAAATTTGCTCTTACATTGCAACTTGTGCCGATTAGTATTATTGGCACAAGTTATGCTGTGGCGGCATTTCCAAACCTTGTTGAATATTTTACAACAGGTAAGCATGAACAATTTCTTGATTCTATTATAATGCCGGCGCGAAGAATTATTTTCTGGTCAATTCCTATAACTGTTCTTTTTATAGTTCTACGCGCGCAAATTGTACGTGTAATTTTGGGTGTAGGACAGTTTAGCTGGTCAGACACCCGTCTTGTAGCGGCCAGTATGGGTATACTTGTTATTGGTGTTACAGCACAAAGTATGATTAATTTAGTTGTTCGCGCTTATTATGCCGCTGGGCGTACTTGGCGGCCGCTTCTCATGAATGCTGGTGGTGTTATTTTTGAAATTATTTTAGCCCTTACATTTATTAAGATATACAAAATATCTCCAGGTATAAGAGATTGGTTTGACCATATTATGCGTGTATCAAATGTTGAAGGAGCAGAAGTCATTCTAATTGTACTTGCATTTATGTTGGGGACAGTTTTCAACTACTTAATTCTTTGGTATGCATTTAAGAGAGAGTTTTTGCGTGAACGCCGTGTTCTTATTAGCACAACAATATGGCAATCCATTATTGCATCACTTGGTATTGGCGCTATTGCGTATGTGATGCTTCAACTACTTGATAATATATTTAATATTAACACTTTTTGGGGAGTTTTTGCTCAAGGATTTATCGCTGGCATTATAGCTATTTGTTTTGGTATTCTAATTCTTATTTTGATGAAGAATGAAGAGATACTATCTCTTTTGAATAGATTTTTTAAGAAGAAAGAAACCCTTTAGAATATAAGCCCCAACGGGGCTTATATTATTTTAAATAAGCTTATGTATTTAAAATTCCTATCGCCGAAAGGCGAGAAATTAAAAATTCTTTGTATTCCAATATTTTTTGTGTATGATACTCTTTATCTATGGACCGTAAATATATTCGCAATTTTTCTATAATTGCCCACATTGACCATGGCAAATCAACACTTGCTGACCGCATGCTTGAACTTACAAATACTATTGATAAACGTAAAATGCAAGATCAGGTTTTGGATCAAATGGAGCTTGAGCGCGAGAGGGGCATTACAATAAAGATGCAACCAGTGAGAATGAAATATACGCTCCCTTATACACGGCAACAAGAATATATTCTCAATCTAATTGACACACCCGGGCATATTGATTTTTCATATGAAGTATCACGGGCGTTAAGGGCCGTTGAGGGTTCTTTATTATTAATTGACTCAACACAGGGTATGCAGGCACAAACTTTTACAACACTTTCAATGGCGCGAGAGTCCGGGCTCGTTATTATTCCTGTTTTAACAAAAATTGATTCACCATTAGCGCGCATTGATGAAGTTTCTATTGAAGTTTCTGAATATCTTGGATGTAGTATTGATGAAATTATTACAGTGTCTGGTAAAACAGGAGAAGGTGTTGGCAAGCTTTTAGAAGCCATTATAGAACGTATACCGGCGCCTACAGAGCGTATTTCTGATAGTAGTAGCTTTCGTGGTCTTGTCTTTGATTTTGAATATTCAAATCATAAAGGAATGATCGTGTATATTCGTGCTATTGATGGCGCAATTAAGAAAGGGGATGAACTCACATTTATTATTGCTGATAAAAAATTCCAAGCTTTGGAAGTTGGGATATTTACGCCAAGCCCGTTATCACAAGAAATTCTTATTGCTGGTGAAATTGGTTATGTTGTCACAGGTATAAAAGAATCAGGAATTGCATCAGTTGGTGATACTATAACATTTCTTAAGAAACCATTACCAGAACTTTCTGGATATAAAATTCCATCTCCAGTTGTATGGGCATCACTTTATCCAGAATCGCAAGATGATTTTGATATGTTAAGAACGGCGCTAGGACGGCTAAAGTTATCTGATGCGTCCCTTGCGTATGAAGAAGAAACATCCGGAACATTAGGGCGCGGATTTCGTTGTGGATTTCTTGGAATGTTGCATTTGGAGATTATTACTGAACGTCTTACGCGAGAGTTTAATTTACAACTTATTGTAACTACTCCAAGCGTTACATACGAAGTTCGTACGAAAACAGGGAAGAACATTATTGTGTATTCTCCATCTCTTTTCCCTGATTATGGAGAAGTAGAAGTTGTACATGAACCATGGGTTACGGTAAAAGTTATTACTCCAAGTGGGTATATGAGTATGCTTATGCAAATTATATTTGAACATGAGGGTTCTGCTATTGATACTCAAAATTTTGGTGATGGACGTGCTCAAGTTACGATTGATATGCCACTTCGTGAGTTAATGCGCAACTTTTTTGATGATATAAAGTCAGGCACTTCAGGATATGCGTCAGTATCATATGAAATTGGTAATATGCGCAAAGCAGATGTAGAGCGTTTAGATATATTAGTAGCCGGAGAACCAGTTGCGGCTTTTGCACGCATTGTATCTTCACGTCGTGTTCAAGAAGAAGCTGAAGCAGTTGTAGAAAAACTTGCAAAAATTCTTCCACAACAACTTTTTGTAATAAAAGTGCAAGGGCAAGCTCATGGACGCATATTATCATCAGAAACTATTAAAGCATTGCGCAAAGATGTAACAGGGTATCTTTATGGGGGCGATATTACTCGTAAAATGAAACTTCTAGAAAAGCAAAAGAAAGGAAAGAAGAAAATGGCAAAAACCGGCTCTGTGAATATTCCGCAAGATGTTTTTCTTAAAATGATGAAGAAGTAAAATAGCATCTCTTTCCCCCTCCTTTGGAGTGGGGTTGGGTGGAGGCCCTACCTAGTAACAGCAATTATAATTTGCATAAAAACCATACCTCCAATAACTAGGAATGCAACAATTCCGAGAAGTATTTTAATAGTTTTCTTGTGCTTTGAGTTGAACATAAATTATCATTCTATATTAAATAAAATATGAGTCCATGTGACTATGGTGTATAATTGTAGCATATATTTATGACTTATTCTAATCGCGCAACTTCGTCTTTAATCCGCCAGGAACGGAAATATAGAATTATTATTCTTGTTGTTGCTGTTTTCATAGCTATAGTTCTTGTGTCAATACTTAAACTTATGGAACGTCGCGCGTATGTTAAAGATATTAGAAATAATAGGGAGCGAGAATACCAGCAATTATTAAAAACGCAAGAGAATATACAACAAACGGTGGAATCTCTACAAAATGATGGAAATAAAGAACGACTTATACGTGAGCATATGCGTGTAATTAAAGAAGGAGAGGAAATTATAATTCTTGTTCCTGATGAAGAATAAAAAGTATTTATTCGCCGTAGGTGAATAAATTATAATATGTTATAGTAATATTGTTAATAATAAATATATAATCATATGGAATCCGCAGAAACACAATCACACGTTAGCATATATACAACCCCGGCATGTCATTTTTGTCATATGGCAAAGGATTTTCTTAAAGAAAAAAATATTTCATATACAGAATATAATGTCTCAGAAGACCAAAATAAACGAGCAGAAATGATAGACATGACTGGTCAAATGGGCGTTCCAGTTATTAAAATTGGCGATGATATTATTATTGGTTTCAATGAAGAAAAAATTCTAGAATTACTAAACAGGTAAATTTTATTATATAAAAATCAAAATGTTACATCTCCTCATAGTTCAATTGGATAGAACGGGGCCGTCCTAAGGCTTAAATCCAAGTTCAACTCTTGGTGGGGAGACATAGTTTATGGTTTATTATCTATCTTATGGTATACTTATTCATATATGGAAGAAACATCATTAGACAATAAAAAATTAGACGAGCTACTTGAATTAACAAGAGAAAATCATAAACTTCTCGTATCAGAACATCGTAGTAAGAAATTTGCGGCAGTTAAAAGTATTATACGACTCGCCATTATAGTTGCTATTCTTGCTGTCGCATACTCATTCTTAAATCCTTATATTAAGAATGCAAAGAAAATTTATGAGTCAGTTTCAACACAATTCCAAACTATAAGTAACGCTGCTCAAACACTTCAAGATACTGGATCTCAAATTAATAATGCAGGGCAGACAGTATCTAATTTCTTTGGTGGTTTCAAAGATGAATTCGATTCATTTTCTAATTCATTTTCTAATGATAATGAATAATATGGGCTCTTGTCCTCACTATAAAATTACAGTATGCTAGTGAGACATTGCTCGGGTAGCTCAGTTGGTTAGAGCACTCGCCTGAAGAGCGAGGTGTCGGCGGTTCAAGTCCGCCCCCGAGCACTAGTTTATTCTATCTCTAATTTTGTTGTTCTTTTTTTGTCCACTTTTGGAAGTGTGATTACAAGAAGACCATTTTTTTCTGTAGCTTCAGCATGGTCAATATCAACTTCATCAGGTAATTCAACTGTACGAGCAAATGAACCCCAATATAATTCTTGATAAATATATGTAGCGTCGTCAGGAGCGTTTGTATCGTATCGTTCACCGCGTAAAGTAACGGACTCTCTGCTAATGCTGATTTCAAGGTCATTTTTCTTAACCCCAGCAACCATTGCTTTTATAATAATAGCATTTGATGTTTCATAAACATCAACTCCCAATTGTCCATCATGGTCATCTGCTGTTGGAGCATCTTTACTTTCAACATCTTGGTCATCCTCGGGCATACCTTCTTCGTACTCGCGGTCATTATGACCATTCATATGAAGAGTTGATGAGAGTCGTTGTAAAAAAGAACGTTGTCGTGGCATAAAAAATATTTATATTACTAATGTTAATAATGTTTATATACCAATAAAGTTTTTACTGTACATTTATATTATACATTGGTGGACGCAAATCTCCAAGTCGTCGGAAGAGCGAAACAACAATTATACCGACAATCCACAGTATCGCGATTGTAATTGTAATATTAGTAACCCCGCCATTTTTAATAAATATGTTAAATAAGGCATGAAGCGTAATCGCAAAGAAAAGGCCGAACAGAGCATAAATAATCCTAATTACCTTATGTTGGTAAAATGCAACACCAAGAGAAATTCCAAGCATTGCCGCTGAAACGCTATGCAATACTGTTGACCCTAAGAAACGAATATTGCCAACAACAATCGTTGATACCAAATTATTATCTGTAAGTGGGCCAATGAGAAAAAGAATATTTTCAAATGCCGCAAAACCAAGCGCCCCGGTTACAAGATAAACAACATAATCGCATGGTTCTTTTATATGACGTGATGAAAGAACTAAGAAAGCAATAATAATAAATTTTAGAATCTCTTCAATAGTTGCTGTTGCAATAATACCATTATCAATAATAGGAATTAAATTATGAGCTATATTTTCAAGTGGAATAACAAGAGGAACTGTTAATGCTCCGATTATGAACGTGAATACTATGAATTTATTTGGAATTTTGTGACTATCATTATGAAGCCAGAAAAATAGCCAGAACAATGCTGGAAGAAGACCAATTATGCTAGCAATTATTATAATTGTTGTATATGAGAAGGCCATGGAGCTACGATAAGCATTGTACCATGTTCTTTATTATGATGTGGAAGAGATTGCCATATTTCTTCTGTGATGAATGGCATGAATGGATGCAGAAGTCGTAAACATGTAGTAAGAATTTCATAAAGCGTATATTGAGCGCTTAAGCGATGATTAACATCATCTGATTCTAAATCTGCCTTGCATGATTCAATAATATCATCAGCAAATGTGTGCCAAATATAATGGTATAAATCTTCTCCTGCCAAATAAAGTTTATAGTCCTCAAGATATTTTGTAATAGTTTCAACAAGCGTTGAAAGTTCTTCAAGATATTTTTCATGATTAGGTATTATGTTTTTTGGCTTTGCCAGAATATGGCTAGTATACATATTTTCTTTTGCTCCCCTAGAATAGGGGAGCTCTCCTGCATCGTCTGGTGCAGGAGTGAGGGGTACTTCAATGGTACCCAGCACAAAACGTGTGATATTCCATAATTTATTTGCAAATTTCTTATACGCTCTTATCTTATCTTTTGATAATGCCATATCACTTCCAGGCACATTCCCTATTATAAGTGACATACGCAATGCATCTGTACCAAATTCTTCCGCAAGCTCAATAGGGGAGAACACATTGCCTTTGCTTTTGCTAATCTTCTGATTATGTTCATCATTTATCATCCCATGTAAATACACAATCTTGAAAGGCTCTTTGTTAGCAAGATACATACCAAACATAATCATACGTGGTATCCATTTGAAAATAAGGTCGCGTCCAGTTTCCATAACATCAGTAGGGTAGTATGTTTTGAAATCTTTTCCGTCAGGGTATTTAAGAGTTAAGAGTGGCCATTGTCCTGACGAAAACCACGTATCAAATGTATCAGTTTCTTTTTCCCAGCCGTCACCAGATGGTTTGTCTATTTCAAGAGAAATTTCTTCTTTGTCCGTTCCTTTATTTTTAATCCATGCTGGGATAGAAATTCCCCAAACAATTTGGCGAGATATATTCCAGTCAACAGTATTATTCATCCAATATGTGAATGTTTTTTCAAAACTTTCACTAAGAAATTTTACTTTCCCATCCTGCACAGCTTTTAAAGCAATTTCAGCAAGAGGTTGCATCTTCACAAACCATTGCTGTTTAATCTGGGGCTCTATAGGACGTTTGCACTTATAACATACTTTCACAGCATGATTATATTTTTCATCAATTTTTACAAGAAGACCTTTCATTTTTAATTTTTCTACAATCTTTGGACGTGCATCTTCAATTTTCATACCGGCGAATTCTTCTGCGATAGGAAGCAATTTCCCGTGTTCATCAATAATTTGTTCTATAGGCAAATTATGTTTTTGCGCAAGAGCAAAATCAACATCACTATGCCATGGTGTTATTGTCATAGCACCAGTACCAAGTTCTTTATCAATGATTTCATCTTTGATAATAGTCGCTTTAATTGGGTCATTTATCCATTCTATTTCAAAAACTTGTCCATTTTCATATTGTGAATAACGCTTATCATCAGGATGTACTACAATATATTTATCGGCAAACTTTGTTTCTGGTCTAGATGTGCCAATTACGAATGGACCGTATTGAAAATAATAAAATGGGTCATTCTGTTCAATAAATTCTGTTTCAACATCAGAAAGGGATGTCTGATGTTTTGGACACCAATTAATACTACGTTTACCGCGATAAATTAATTCATCCTTATACATCTTACGAAAAGTATTATGGACATTCTTAACAATATCTGGATCCAAAGTAAAAGTATCACGCGACCAGTCGCACGATGTTCCCATTTTACGTATATCGTCCTGCATGACTTTTTTATTTTCCAATGTAAAATCCATTATCTCTTTATAAAGCTCATCGGACGTCATTTGGAATCGTGTTCGCCCCTCTTTTTCTAATTTCTTCTCATATACAATTTGTGTTTCAAATCCAGCATGGTCCGAACCAGGTAGAAATAAAACTTTATAACCCTGCATACGACGCCATCGTGTCAAAATATCTTTTAGTGTAATATCAAGACAGTGCCCAACATGAAGTCGGCCATTTGCATTAGGTGGCGGCATAATTGTGCACCATGGTTTTATTCTATCATCTGGTAGATTGTCAGGGTTAAAGTATCCTGACTTTTCCCACACATCATACAAACGCGCTTCGCAATCGCTTGGTTCATATGGCTTAAGAAACTTCTCTGGTAGAGTATATCCCATATTGTGTGTACTATAACAGAAAAGTAATAATCACGGAAGACTTGCGTTCATATTTTGTAGTTGTATACTTATAGTGTATTAATTATATTCACATAGTATTTCTTTTTGAAGAAATGAAATATTTTGTTTTTTGCGTATGTTAACAACATCTGATATCAACAAATTAGTAAGTGCTCTCTCTAACGTTTTTTCGACGAAAAGTGAGTTTGCGGAATTAAAAGGAGAATTTGATAATCTTGAAAAAAGATTTGATACTCTTGAAAAGAGAATGGATACTCTTGAAATTAATATTATTGCAGAAATCCATTCTTTAAAAGAAGAAGATATAATCGGGTCTGGGCAATATTATCGTCATGACAAATGGATCCACCAACTTGCAGACCACACTAGTTGCAAATTGGAATAAAGATACTACACTATTGTTACTTACTTATTTAGTGCAAGATCGTTCTGCTACGCCCAAGACGGCTTCGCAGAACTGGTCTAATGATAAGATGCAAATTAATTATTTGCCAGATCGTCTAATGGTAGGACGACGGACTCTGGCTCCGTTAATCTAGGTTCGAGCCCTAGTCTGGCAGCCACAAAGTAGAATTCGTTTTTTCGCCAAAATTTTCCTCTTCCCAACAAAAAACACTTATAAGTTATCCACACTTTTAAACAAAATGAGTGTTTTAGATGTTTCACAATGTTATAATTATATTACCTTTCAAGACGTGCCAAAGGTTATTATTAATTTGTAATTTAAAAATTATATTATTATGTCTAGCATTACAAGGAATTTTTCTTTCACACTCATACTCACACTTATAGTCGTTGGAGTTGTTGGGTTTTTTTCGGTTAATAACGCATATGCAGCTGCTGGGGATTTTACACTCACAGTCAATGATGAGCTCGGGGCAGCTCTTGCTGGCGCAACTGTAACAGCAACTTGTCCTGGTGGGGCAAGTTCAATAACTATGACTGATGCTGGTGGTGGTGCATATACAGCAACTGCTGTTAATATGCAAGGTGCAGCCGCTGATTGTGCTGATACAGAAGCTATTACTTTCGTTGTTGCGAAAGATGGATATGTAACTATTACTAATTCAAGTACAACATATACTATTCTTTCTGATCCGGACACCTATACACTAAGCCCTGGTATTAAATTTGCAGTTAAAGTTACTGTAGATGATGAAACAGTTGAAAATGATATTGTTACTGGAGTATTAGTAAAAACAGGAGACGCATTTGGAACAACATGTACAGAAGACGGAGCTTCAGGAACATATTATTGTATCGTTCCATTAACTGATACCACTACAGACGTACTTCTACAATTAAATGGATATGTACAAAAAACAGTATCTTCTGCTTGGAGCGACAGAACTTCAGCTACAGATGCGCAAGAAGTTGTAACAGGAACGAATCTACAATTTGGCCAGAAAATAACAGCTACACGTGAAGGCGATTCTGCCGCTTTATCCGTTGCAACTGTAACTGCTGGTAGCGGAGCGACATCTTGTGATGAAGACGGTACGCTAGGTATTTACTATTGTCCAGTTCCAATTGCTCAAGACGGCACGCCTAATGATGTTACTATTATAAAAGATGGCTATGTAACAGATACAACTGGTGATACGACTAATCGTACACTTCAAACATCTGTTCAAGGAGATGTTACAGTTTCAAGTATAGATTTTGGTTATACATTAACAGTATTAACATCAGAAGTTATTGGCACAAATATAACAGCAACAGCGACTACAGTTGAGGTTGGAGATGATACTGCTAGAAATACTTGTGTTCTTTCTGGAGGTGCATGGTATTGTCCTGTAGTATTAGCGAATAGCAATGGGGCAATGATTGCTCGTGTT
>MFUQ01000020.1:0-5162 GCA_001785725.1 Candidatus Nomurabacteria bacterium RIFCSPLOWO2_01_FULL_36_10b | reverse complement strand
ATACATACGCTTTAGTTACAGGTAATAATCGCACACTTGGTACAGATGCTCAAGAAATAGACAGAGTTTCTACTGTTGAATATGCGTATGAAGTAACAGGTATCACAACAGAACAAGTTGCCACTGATATTACTGCTACAACAACAGGGCTTACTTTAGGTGACCCAACTGGTCAAAATACATGTTCTTTTGATACCGCTACATGGTATTGTCCTGTAGTTCTTGCGAATAGTAACGGGACTCTAACCGGTAATGTAACACTAAGTGGATATGTCCAAACAGATTATGCTTTGACTGGCTCAGGTTCGCGCGCCGTTAGTACTGATGCCCAAGTAACTGGAATTACTATTGCCGACATTCTTTATGGAAATAAGATAACTGATGTTAGTCAAGAATTGTCTGGCGCTCTTGCAACAGTAACAGCAAAAGCCGGTGATGCCTATGGTACAACATGTACTGAAAGTGGTACTGATTGGTACTGCGCTGTTCCATTATCTGACACGTCTACTACTATACAAGTTGAGAAAGATGGTTATGTAACAAATGTTGGTAACTCATTTACTGCTGACAGAACTGCTAATACAGATGCTCAACAAACAAAGGCAGTAACAGGTGTACAATTTGCTTTCGTTGTTCCTAGCGCAACAGATGAAATTGGTACAGCAATGTCCTCAGCTACAGTAAAAACAGGAGACGCTTATGGAACGACATGTACTGAAAGTGGTTCTGCTTGGTATTGTGCAGTCCCTCTAGCAAACACAGGTATTACAATCCAACTTATAAAAGATGGGTATGTAACTGATACAGCAACTTCATTTGATGCTGACCGTACAGTTGCTACAGATGCCCAACAATCTAAAGCTCTTACGGGTATTCAATATGGTTATAAGGTAACAGGCGTCGCAGATGAATTGACTGGTGCGCTTTCAACAGTGACTGTAACTGCCGGTGATGCATATGCAATATCATGTACTGAAAATGGTGGCGCTTGGTATTGTGCTGTGCCTCTTGCTCATACATCGTTAACAATTAAAGCTGTTAAGGATGGATATGTTACTGACACTGGCACTTCATTTGATACAGATCGTGCGGTAGGGACAGATGCGCAGGAAACGAAAGCGGTAACTAGTGTAGATTTTGGTTATAAATTAACAGCATTAACATCAGAAGTTATAGGTACAAATCTAACAGCAACAGCAACAACAGTTGAGGTGGGGGATGACACCGCAAGAAATGCGTGTACACTTTCAGGTGGAGCTTGGTACTGCCCCGTAGTTCTCGCTAATAGTGATGGTACAATGATTTCTCGCATAGTTAATGATGGATATGTAGATAAGAATACATATGCTCTAGTTACTGGTAATAATCGTACTCTTGGAACTGATGCTCAAGAGTCAGACACAGTTTCTACTGTTCAATACGCTTATACTGTAACTGGTATTACTACTGAACAAATTGCTAGTGATATTACCGCTACGGTAACAACGCTCACATTGGGCGATCCAACTGGACAAACTGCTTGTGCTTTTGATACTGCCACATGGTATTGTCCAATTGTTATTGCAAATAGCGATGGTACTTTGACAGGTAATGTAACTAAAGATGGATATGTCCAAACAGATTATGCTTTGACTGGTTCAAGTAGTCGTTCTGCTCACACAGACGCTCAAGTTGCAGGAGTGAGCGCGGCAAGCATTCTTTATGGTTTTAAAGTTACGGGTGTTGCTGATGAATTAGGCGGTGCTCTTTCAACGGTTACTGTCGCAACTGGCGATGCGTATGGAACAACATGTACTGAAGATACTGGAAATTGGTATTGCATTGTACCTCTAGCAAACACAGGAATTGTTATTAGAGCAATTAAAGATGGATATGTAACTGATACGACTGAATCATTTACCGCTGACCGTACTGCTCACACTAATGCGCAACAAACTAAAGCAGTAACTGGAACGCAATTCTCTCAGAAAATTACTGTTACTCGTGAAGGAGACAGCGCGGCATTAACTGGCGCGACTGTAACTACTACTGGGCCAACCACATTCACAGAAGATGGGACAACCGGCATATATTATGGCCCGGTTACATTAGCCAATGATAATGGAACAATTACTGTAGCTAAGACAGGTTATAAGACAAATACAAGCGCAACCGCTTCTGACCGTGTTGCAGGTACTGACGCACAAGGAGCAACAACTGCTTCAGGTGTATTATTCCAACTTAAACTAATTTCAACAGATGAGTTGGCAACCGCAATGAATATTTCTGGTCTTGACACAGTTACATTCAATAGTCTTGCCCCAGATTATACTTCAACAAATAATGCGTATTGGGCTGTTACAGGAGCAAATAAAGAACTAAGAGTAAGAGAGGATGGATATGTAAATGCTGGTACAACAAATGCTGGATTATTAGATGTTACAACAACTGCTTCTGATCAAACGGTTGTAACAATGGGAAGTGGTGCAGCTCAGGGTGGGGCAATTTCAGGTACTGGGGCTACTGCGAAGGGACTACAATACGCTCTAAAAACAACAGTTCAACGAGAAGGAGATAATGCCGCTGTAACCGGCTCTACTGTTACGGCAGGCGACTCATTTGGCACAACATGTACGGAGAGTGGTTCTACAGGAATCCATTATTGCGCGATTCCTCTTGCAAACACTGGTGTAATTAACAGAATTGTAAAATCCGGTTTCGTAACAAAAAATCTTACATATACAGACCGTACAGCTGTGACTGATGCTCAGGGCGCACTTACAGCAACACTAAGCACACAAGTCGACTCAACAGCGCCAACCGCCGATTCTCAAACACCACTTGATAATGCTACAGGAGTAGCGGTTACAGTATCTCCAACACTTACATTCAGTGAGGCAATGGACCCTGGAACTCTAAATGGTGGAACAATTAAGATAAAGAAGTATAGCGATGATAGCGATATTACTTCAACTATTCTTTATAATCCTTCAACATATACAGCAAATATTGACCCTGACTCAAACCTGTCTTACAGCACACAATACTATATATGGTCTGATGATGCGAAAGATACTTCTGGAAATGAAGTAAGCACGGATTATTCTACAACTACAAAAGCGTCTCACGAGTTTACAACAGCGGCAAATAGCGCTGATGTAACAGCGCCAACAATTGATTCTCAGACACCAACTGATAATTCAACTAGCGTAGCTATTACTGTTGCGCCAACGCTTACATTTAGTGAAGCGCTTGATGCGGCAACAGCAAACGGAGGTACAATTCAACTACGAAACTATAGTACTAACGCAGCAATTTCTGCCACGGTTCTCTATAACTCTTCAACATTTGTTGTGACAATCACGCCAACATCAAGTTTATCAAATAACACACAGTATTATCTGTATTCTGCTGGAGTTAAAGATGTGGCCGGTAACAGTGCAAGCACAGACTATACAGCTACTACAAAAGCAAGTCATGAGTTTACAACAGTAGCGGCTGGAACCGGTTCGCTTGCTGTAACAAGTATTGATACAGTACAAAGTTACGCAACTGATGATGACACATACGCTAATGGATTTATTTGGGACATTCATGCAACTATACCTACAAATGAGTTATATGTCTCACTTAAATTAGACGACTTCGTAAGCGCTACAGATGAAATTCTTGCGGAGGAAACTAGATATTGTTCAGAACAATCGTCAGATTATGATTGTACGGATGACACTGATTATATATATCTTTCAGATGCGAATACGTATACAGATGGGCCAATAACAATAGATAGCGCTGAAGATTTAGATACTAGCACATCTGGAATTCAAGTTATTATTCGTGTAATGACAAAAGTTCCAAGTGGTACAGATGGTGGTTCGTATTCTAGTATGTATGGTATACAGAGCGCGTAAATACTTCTTTATTAAAATTAATATTAGAAATAAATCATTATGACAACTTCGCACATAAAAACACATATAATGAAATACTTGATTTTGGCAGTTGTCGCTCTTGTACTATCTTTCTCTGCTAATATCACATTCGCAACTGAAGTTACTGGAGGAATTGATAATACTGGCCTTAATGCTGGTGGAACACAAGGCACAGTTATTACAGAACCAACGGCAAGTCCATCTGCGGGGTCATTTACTTCATCAGTAAGTGTAACGCTAACTGCTACCGGATCAACAAGTATTCATTACACTACAAGTGGCACAGACCCTACGTGTTCAACAGGAACAACATACTCTGGGGCGATATCTCTTTCTGCAACAACAACAATTGAAGCAATCTCATGTTACCCAAATAGCAACGCTTCTTCTGTAGTTTCGTTCACATACACAAAGACAAGTTCTTCTGGTGGTGGGGGAGGCGGTGGCTCAACATTAGGATATCCGGTGGCAACGCCTGTTGCTGGGGCATATTCTTCACCTAAATCAGTTGTTCTTACAGCATCCGGTTCTACAAGCATTCACTATACACTTGATGGGACAACGCCAACTTGTTCAACTGGTATAATATATGCAGGAGCAATTAATATTGCTTCTACAAAAACAATAAAAGCAATTGCATGTAAAATGAGTAGCTCCTCATCAGTGAAAACGTTCACGTATCTTATATCAACAGGGGTTCCTCAAACTCCTAGCACAGGTACTGTAACAACAGTTACTAGTTCATCTGGCACTAGTAGTACAAGTACAGGAACTGGTGGCACATGGTATCGTACGCTTCGTTTAGGAATGAGTGGTAGCGATGTTGCATTGCTCCAGACGCGCCTGAACAGTGTTTTAGGACTTTCATTAGTTGCTGATGGAAGTTTCGGTCCAAGAACTGACGCGGCAGTTCGTGTACTTCAAACAAATTATGGGTTACTACCAGCTGATGGAATATTTGGCCCAAAAAGTCGCGCGAAACTATCTGACCTCACTGGTTCTGGAGTAACCACAGTTGTTCCTGTAGTAGCTACTACGCCAATGCCAGCTTCAACATCTTCTGGGTCACTTACTACGACATTACGTATTGGTTCAGCCGGCGCTGAAGTGAAGAAATTACAGCAATTCTTGAATCGTGATGTTGCAACGCAAGTTAATGCAAGTGGACCCGGATCTGCTGGTTTAGAGACAGAAAAATTTGGTCCGGCAACTGACGTTGCTGTTAAGAAGTTCCAAGCCAAATATAATCTT
>MFUQ01000019.1:21273-23471 GCA_001785725.1 Candidatus Nomurabacteria bacterium RIFCSPLOWO2_01_FULL_36_10b | reverse complement strand
TACGACTATTTTACTATTAATCTTACCGGAAAATGTGTCTTACATTTGGGGTACCTGTCACTCAACAAGAAAATCCCGAAAGGATTCGGGATTTTCTCAAAAAGATTGGTTCGAACTTCCGCATCGCCGACCGCACTTTGGTTTTGGATTTCAAAAATGCCTGGATTCTCGCGGGGAAATACCATACCGAGGCACTTTGCGCCGACCTGCCTGCCGGTAGGCAGGGGGTAATTCCTTACGATTTTTCTGAAAGTACAAATTGGCGGAGACGAGAGGATTTGAACCTCCGAGGGCTTTCGCCCTGCCTCATTAGCAGCGAGGTGCTTTCAACCACTCAGCCACGTCTCCAGATTTCTTTATAGTACATTAAGTCAATAGTAATTCCAAGCCTTAGCGATCTATTATAGTATGGCATTGACACTACCAACAATATATCCTATAGTATTTAGAAATCGTTCACAATTTAAAGTGGAGGCATATCATGGAAAAATTCAAGATTGACTATAATTTTTTTCATACAATACATGAGGTATTCAATACCGTGTGTTGTCTTCTTAGAAAAAATGGAGTAGGAGATATTAATGGAGGGTGTCTCTCAATTTTTTCCACGGAAGATAGCGGGCTTATTGGGATTTTCCCTATTGGCATTTCGCCATTACCAAAATGGGGTAAGGTTCTAAAAGAAGTAGAAAAAATCTTAAGAACGCTTTTTGCAGCTACTGATGAGATTGCTTCTGGCGATTGTTCCACCAATTTCAATATAAAGAAAGGTCGCCCTGGTGGAATTAAAGGTGCAGAGTGTATATGGATTTTTGAATCCGATGCTCTTCCTGAAATCAACGAGTCAATTGCATGCGCGATTGCAATTGCCTTAGAACCTGGTATGAGAACTGACAATGGCCAATCAGTTGCTCGTATGAAAAGAATTTTTTCAATAATTTATGAACAAGTTGGAAACAGAAATCCACTTGTTAGAAAAGTTATTGAGAAAATTGTGCGCGTGAACGCACACGCTGGTGAGTATTTTGGTGATTTAATTCCACCGCCAGTAACTCAACAGTGAACGTTAATTTTTTTATAAAGAAAAACCGGCAAGTGAGTCGGTTTTTTTGTGGGAAGATATTTTCTTTTTCATAATCATGTGGTACAGTGCATTTCTTATGGATATTCGTAACATTGCTATCATAGCTCACGTAGACCATGGTAAGACCACTCTAACTGACGCAATTATGCGTCAATGTTATTCTTTGGAAACAACTGGTGTAATGACTGGTGGTGAGATTGATAAGCAACAAGAAGAAGTTGTTTCAATGGATTCAAATCAGCTTGAAAAAGAGCGCGGTATTACTATATACGCAAAAAATACTTCTGTAATGTATAAAGGCACGAAAATTAATATTGTTGATACTCCCGGGCATGCTGATTTTGGGTCAGAAGTAGAACGTGTTCTGCGTAGTATTGATTCTGTTCTATTACTTGTTGACGCACAAGAGGGGACAATGCCACAAACGCGATTTGTTTTGAAAAAATCTTTAGAGCTAGGTTTGAAACCAATTGTTGTAATAAATAAGATAGATAAGCCAGCATCTGACCCAGAACGCACGCACGATGATGTTTTTACTCTTATGATGGAACTTGGGGCGACTGATGAACAACTTGATTTTACTACAGTTTATTCAATTAGTCGCCAAGGTATTGCAAAGCGTACAATGAAAGAAGAAAGTTCAGATCTTGCCCCACTTTTAGATATTATTTTAGAAAAAGTTCCTATTGCGTCAGGGAAACATGAAGATTCTTTTTGTGCGCAAGTTTTTAATCTTGGCTATGATACTTTTCTAGGACGTTTGGCTATTGCTAGAGTATATGCTGGTACTGTTAAACAGGGAGCTACACTTATAGTTAAGCAACCAGATGTGCAATCTCGCACCTCAAAGATTACTAAACTTTTTACATTCAAAGGAACCGAACGTTTGGAGATAGATGAAATTACTGCTGGTGATATTGTTATGATTGCTGGAATAAGCGATGCAACTATTGGTGACACACTTGTAACTGACCAAGCTCAAGACGCATTGCTGTCAATTGCTGTGGATGAACCAACGATATCACTTCAGCTTCTCGTAAATGATTCTCCATTTGCCGGACGTGATGGCGACTTTGTAACGTCGCGTCAAATTCGTGAACGTCTGGAACGCGAA
>MFUQ01000019.1:0-21261 GCA_001785725.1 Candidatus Nomurabacteria bacterium RIFCSPLOWO2_01_FULL_36_10b | reverse complement strand
GTAGGACTCCGTATTATTTTTGATGAGGACGGGAAAATGATGCTTTATGGTCGCGGGGAACTTCATATTGCTGTACTTTTAGAAGTGATGCGTCGTGAAGGATATGAGATGCAAGTTTCTCAACCGCATGTTATCACAAAAGAAATAGACGGCGAAAAGACAGAACCGTGGGAAGAAGCTGTAATTGATGTTCCAAATGAAAGTTCTGGCGTTGTAATTGAAAAATTAACGCGCCGTCGTGGTGTTATGGTGAATATACATGCTGGCGATATAAGAACTCGCATTGTTTTTGAAATACCAACTAGAGGTCTAATGGGCTACCGTAGTCAATTTATAATTGATACTCGCGGGGAAGGCATATTGTCATCACGTGTTGTTGGATTTAGAAAACTTGCTGGTGTTATTGAAACACGCGACGTTGGCTCAATGATTTCTCGCGAAACTGGTTCTGCGTCAGCATTTGCTCTGTGGGGACTTCAGGAAAGAGGACTTTTATATATTGAGCCCGGAATGGAAGTTTATATTGGTGAAGTAATAGGGAACACAAGTAAGGGAGACGAGATGTTGTCTAGCCCAACAAAGGGAAAGCAATTAAGTAATGTTCGCGCGTCTGGCACTGATGAAGCGATTACACTTAAACCGGCTTTTGTTCTTACAATAGAGAGAGGATTGGAAGTTATGAATGATGATGAGTATTTAGAGATTACTCCGTTGCATATTCGTCTTCGCAAAAAGTTACTTACAGAAACAGAGAGAGCCCGAGCTACTAGATCTAAATAATGCTTAATATTCTCGCAAAGCAACATTCAATTCCTAAACCTCCCCTAGTGTAGGGGAGGTCGTCTCGTCTGACGAGATGGGTGGGGTACTTTCAACTATTGACTTTTTAAAATCTACAGTTATTATGTTCTTGAATTTAAAAAAGTGAGGTGGATTATGAATAATAGTAATAGTAGGAAGATACCAGCCGAAGTGGCAAAAAAAATAATAAAGAATAAATATACTGATGTTGTGATTGTGTATCCAAAGCTTGGGATAAAGTTTGGTACATGTGGGCACAAGCAATGGTCAGCATTTTGTTCTTTAACTCCTTTAAATGAGGAAAAGGAGTTTCTTGACGAATTCTTTTCAATTTTAAAGAAGAACCCAATTATTATCTTTCGCAAGAAGGAAAATGAAAGTGGTTTTTTCTTTGAGATAGAAACAAAAGTAAAAAAAGAATTCATTGAGCGGCACACGTTGCTTAATATTTCTTCTCTCCAGAACGACAGCATTCCCATGTTGTTTGTGATTAGTGGAGAGTTTAAAAGAGACAGGAATATGCGAGATTTCCTGAATCTTTACGAAAAAAATGGTTACTTTGATCTCAGATATGGGGAAACCACATTTGAGATCAGAAGATCGCTTTATGGAAAAACATGACGCGATACATCAAAAAATAAAAGAAATCCCGCCAAGCGGGATTTTCTAATATAATAAAAATAATCAACTTTACTAGTATAATAAAACCTCTAGCAGAGGTTTTATTTATAAAAAATTGCTAGTTTATACTAGTAGTTTTTTATTATGCGCTTTAGTGCGCGACTGTTATTGCAATTACATTGCTCGCGCCAGTTGTGAGAAAAGCGCGACGCATATCGGCAAGTGTTGCGCCTGTTGTTGTTACATCATCTACAATGATGATTGTTGAATTTTTTATTATGTCGCTGTAGCGTTTATTTACAGCAAAAACACCATTTGGGTTTTTTATACGGTCAAAGCGATGTTTAATAAGTGCTTGTTTTTTAACCTCGCGTGTGCGGTAGCAAAGGTTTTCATAATAAAGAGGTGGCTTGTCTCTAAAAATAGAAAAAGAAGAATTATTTCTATGTGCTGTAGAAATTTCAAAAGGTGTAATATTATAATTTATTATGCGCGTATGCGCGATAATATCAGAAGATAAAAATCGAGTGCATGCCCACGCAAGAAGCGACGATTGATTGAAACCATTTCTGCGAATTCTTTCACGCGATGCTGGCACTGGGCAAATGATCAATGATTTAATAGAGTGGTTATATAATTTTAATGATTCGGTAGAATCATTATTAATTTCTAATAGTTGGACAAGACGCTTAGAGATATAATATGCAAGATATTCTGCTAATACAGAATCCTCGTGAGTTTTTAGATAACGGATTATCTTTTTCATTTCTGGAGTACGATATGCAAAACATGATACAAGCCATGAGTAAGGGGTTTCTGACGCAAGCTGGCATTTTCCAAGACACTCCTGATGTATGACAACAGATGGTTGCTTGCATACAACACAATGACTCGGAAAGAGAAATTGTAATATCCGACGCAAAAATAACATACATATCACAGTCCTCATTGATGTGATTTTAATAGTATAACATATATTGCATTGTTATTATATGATATACTATATAATATGTTTGACTTTTTTAAGAAATTTGTTTCAGGCGCTAAAAGCGCTGGATTATCAAATGTGTTTGGCGGTAAACATAATAGTATAGTAGGTGTTGATATAGGTTCATCATCAATTAAAGTTGTTGAAATGAAGAAAGAGCATGGCAAAATAGTGCTTACTACATATGGTGAAATTGCTCTAGGACCATATCAGAGTAAACCAGTAGGTTCTTCTGGCTCGCTTGACCCTGATATTACAGCAAATGCTCTAATTGATTTATTAAAAGAAGCACATACAACTACTCGTGATGCTGTTGTGGCGATACAATCATCAGCCAGTCTTATTTTCATGATTTCATTGCCAGCAAGCGCTGAGAAAAAATTAGATGAGGTTATTCCAAATGAGGCGCGTAAATATATTCCCGTTCCACTTTCAGAAGTTACATTAAATTGGATACAAATTCCAGCACACATTACTCAAAGTCTTCAGAGAAGCGATGACAGCTTTGATAAAGGGAAATTAGAGTCAGACCGTATACAAGTATTAGTTGTTGCGTTACGTAATGATGTTGTTGGTTCGTATAAAAATGTAATTGCTCAAGCATCGCTTTCTGCGCATCAGTATGAGATAGAAATGTTCAGTGCGGTGCGTTCAAGTATTCATAATGAACTTTCTCCAGTTATGATTATTGATTTTGGCGCATCGCAGACACGTTGTGTTGTTGTGTGTTATGGTATGATTTTTAAATATAATGCGTTCAATCGTGGCGGGACATCAATAACTGACAATATTGCAAGGTCAATTAGTGTTAGTTTTGAAAAGGCAGAAGAATTAAAGCGAAATGAAGGATTAGTTGGTAAGAATCATCCTGATGTAGCGCATATTTCTCAAACAATGTTGTCATCATTAGCTATAGAAATACAGACAACGATGCTTGATTTTCAGAAGGAATATAATAAAGCAATTGATAAGATAGTAATGATTGGTGGTGGCGCTCGTATGGAAGGTTTGTCTGATTATATTCAACAAACACTAGGTGTGCCGACAAGTGTTGGCGACCCATTTGGTAAGACAGAACATCCAGAATTTCTTAATCAAGTATTATCAAATGTCGGACCGGAGTTCTCTATAGCGGCTGGGTCAGCGCTATATCAACTTGAATAATTTGCTTTTCATGCGCCTCTAGCCGTATAATATATAGAATAGAAGTATTATGGATCCTCAAGTACATACAACATTTATTCCAAAGCAAACACTACCACCGTCACCAATGCGTAGTCCGCTTGAAGTAACATCGCCTAGAATTAGTCGTTCAACGAGTATTCTTTCTGTACTTGCGATGCTTGCATTATTCGCAGCAATTATTTCTGTTGGTGGTTCGTATTTGTATGAACATTCACTTCAGGCGCGTATAAATCAAATGCAACAACAGCTTACAGCGTCAGAAAAACAATTTGAACCGGCGTTTCTAGAAGAATTGCATACTTTAGACAGACGTTTAACATATGCTTATCAGGTGCTTCGTTCGCATCGTAGTGTTGCCCCACTTTTCTTTGTTCTTCAAAATATAACACTTAAATCAATACAATATGATGATTTCCGTTTTGATTATAAAGATGAGCAAGGTGTTGTCCAGATAGTTGGGCAGGCGAGATCATATCAAGCAATTGCTCAACAATCAGAAGTATTTTCAAAAGAACGTCTTATTCGCGAGCATGTCTTTTCTGATTTTACATTACAAGAAAATGGTCGTATTAATTTCAATCTTGTGATTACATTATCGCCTGAACTGCTTCTTTTTGAACAAAGCTTCCCACTTTTCAATACACCGCAGAATAATGCAAATCCTTCTTAACATATGATGAAATCAATTATTTCAATTATTATACTTGTCGCATCAATCATAGGAATTGTTATCTATGCTGCCCCTCGCTATCAACATGCGCGCGAATTACAAACTAATGTTGCAGAACTTGAAGATGCATTTAATAAGGCAACACAGTTGCGCGCGATACGTGAAGAACTTGAGAATAGATATAATGCATTTAGCGATGGTGATTTAGATATATTGTCAAAAATGTTGCCTTCTTATGTTGACAATGTACGACTTGCAACTATTGATATTAATGATCTCGCCACACAATATGGTTTAATTCTAAAGGATGTAAATACAGTTGAGCCAGAAATTGTTACAAAAAATACGGAGGACGCGAATAATCCTATTGGGAAAATGAATATTGAATTTACTCTTACAGGATCTTACGATAATTTTGTTTCTTTTCTTAACCATCTTGAAAGAAGCGCGCGTATTATTGATGTACAGTCCGTTAGTTTTGATGTAAATCAGTATGAACTTAAGAAAACATCAGTTGATAGATATGATTATAAAGTCATAATCAGTACTTACTGGCTTCGTAATGAGTAATTCTTGTATTAATTTATATGCCAAAAAAATCAAACAAATTTAAAATAATTATTATCATTTTGGTGGCGTGTATTGTGCTAGCTTTAGTTGTAACACAAATAGGAGGTAGCTCTAAAGAAGACACAACTCAATCAACAGGATTAGTTACTGTAACTGCTACTGGCGCGCCTGTAAATCCCGGAGTTATTGCTAATACGGATGCTCCAGGGCAATCATCTGAACTTGTTTCTTTACTTAAAAATGTATCGTCGCTTAAATTGAGCAGAGATGTGTTTTCTAGTCCTGTATTTAGTGCTCTTGTTGATATCAGCTCCCAAGTTCCAGAGGATCTTAATCCCGGTCGTCGTAATCCATTCCTTGAAATTGGGAATGAACCATCTTTAATTGACCAAACATCTCTTTTGCAAGATGACGCGTCAGATGTAGCAAATGGGGCAGATTCTGATGGTAATAATTCATTAGATTTGGTTGGAGATGACGCGTTAAATACTTTTTTAAACAGTGGAGCGCCTAATACACCGTAGTAGCGCAACAAGTAATGTACAATTTATTCTATGAGTTTTCTTGAAATTCTTGCACAACAGAAAATAATAAATCGCTATCAGATGGATGATATATTAGAGAAAGCTGGCGAAAATGATGGGGACATTGATAGTGCTCTTGTTGCTGTTGGCATTGACGAAGACCTTATAAGACAGGCCAAAAGTCAGTATTTTAACATTCCAGAAATAGTTTTAGAACCGGATAGTATACAAGGAGAGGCGCTTAAATATATTCCAGAAGACGCAGTGCGTCATTATAGAGTTATTCCTTTTAATACAGACGAAAACGGTACGGTGCAAGTTGCTATGGTAGATCCTAGTAATGTCCAAACGCAAACAGCATTGCAATTTATTTTTTCTAAAACAAAAATGCCATACACGGTTTTTGTGATAAGTCTTAGTAATTTTAATAAAGTAATGGAAAGTTACAGCAATTTTGGGCAAGGTATTGTAAATGATTCTATCGGAACATATGATGACTCTGCGATATACAATCTTGAAGAATACTTAGATGGCGCGAGTGGTGTGGAACAAAATTTTATTGTTGAGGATTCTCCAATTAAAAAAACAGTTGCGATTATAATTCGTAATGCAATTGATGGTGGCGCTTCAGATATACATATTGAACACTCAGCTGATAATGTTAAGGTGCGTTTCCGCGTAGACGGTGAGTTACACACAAGTTACACATTACCGAGAGAAGCACACAATTCTATTATCGCGGTGATTAAAGGTTTGGCAAAGATACGTCTTGATGAAAAGCGCAAACCACAAGACAATCGTTTTTATGCTAGTGTTGATGGACGAAAAGTTGATTTTCGTGTTTCAACATTTCCTACGTTTTTTGGTGAAAAGGTCGTGATTCGTATTCTTGATGCTGAAAAAGGAATAAAAGAACTTGAACAGACCGGAATGAACAAGGGACATCTTGAGGTTGTGCGTCGTACAATGAAACGACCCTACGGCATTATTCTTATTACTGGTCCAACTGGGTCAGGTAAATCAACGACAGTATATTCAATGTTAAATGAAATGGACCGCGAACACCGCAACATTGTTTCACTTGAAGACCCTGTTGAATATAACATTATAGGTGTTAACCAATCACAGGTTAGACCAGAAATTGATTACACATTTGCAAATGGTTTGCGAAGTATTCTTCGCCAGGACCCAGATATTATATTCGTTGGGGAAATTCGTGATAAAGAAACTGCGCAGCTTGCAATTCAAGCTGCCCTAACAGGTCATTTGGTGATTTCTACACTTCACACAAATACAGCAATTGGAGCGGTACCTCGTCTTATTGATATGGGCGTTGACCCATATCTAATAGCACCAACACTTATATTAACGATTGCTCAGCGTCTTGTGAAATGTATTGCCACTGACGCCGGGCACCAAGTTCCTATAACAGATTCTATCCGCGCGATGCTTGATAAACAATTCGTTGACCTTCCTTCTGATGTTCGGTCGGCGCTTCCTTTAACTCCATATATATATGAGGCAAATATTACAGCTGGAGCCCCGGGTGGCACACATGGACGTATGGCAGTTTACGAAGCTCTTGAAATTGACTCTGAAATACAGCGTATGATTCTAAATAAACCGAATGAACAAGATATATATGAATTTGCGCGCGGTCGTGGAATGTTAACAATGAAAGAAGACGCTCTTCTCAAATGTATGCAGGGGCTTATCCCATGGAGTGAGGTGAATACGTTGTAATTTTAGTATAATATTTTAATTATCTTGTCTATATTATATCGCGCCTGGCGCGATAAATAATATTAAATTGTTTTTATTTTATATGTGTTAGGTGTATAATAGATAAATATGATTGAATCACTACTTGATATTATAAAAGCGGAAGGAGCATCGGATTTACACTTGTCAGTTGGACGTCGTCCATGCATACGTGTGAATGGAGAATTGACCCAACTTATGAACCAACAAGTTCTTGACCAAACATCAGTTCTTACAATGCTTGTGGAATTAGTTGGAGACGCGCGCGCGCGTCAGGTATTAGAGCATACGGAACTTGATTTTTCATACGATTACACTCCAGCAGGGATGCGTTTTCGTGGTAGCGCATATATTCAAACTGGACATGTTGCCGTAGCATTGCGTTCAATTGATAAAATAAAAACACTTGCAGAATTAGGGTTGCCAGAAGTATTAGCTGATTTTGCGCGTCGTGAACAAGGATTTTTTCTTGTTGTTGGCCCAGTAGGACAAGGTAAGTCAACGACATTAGCCGCGATGATTGATTTGATAAATACAGAACGCAAGGAACATATTGTTACAATTGAAAATCCAATAGAATATATTTTTGAAGAGAAAAATTCAATTATTGAGCAACGTGAAGTTGGAATTGACACACATTCATTTCAATCAGGTCTTGAATCATCTTTCAGACAAGATGTGAATGTTATTATGATTGGAGAAATGCGTAACCCAGAAACTGTTAGTACAGCGGTTACAGCCGCAGAAACTGGTCATTTAGTCATATCAACACTTCACACTAATAGCGCCTCACAAACAATTGACCGTATTATTGATCTCTTTGACGGATATGAAGAAACGCAGATTCGTAATCAATTATCAAGTAGTTTAATAGGAATTTTTTCGCAACGACTAGTAACAAGCTTAAAGGGTGGTCGTGTCCCTGCGTACGAACTTTTAATCAATAATCCTGCTGTTTCTAATCTTATAAGAGAGGGCCGTACACATGAAATTGACTCTGTAATTGAGACAAGTGCGGGTGAAGGTATGGTAACTATGAATCATTCATTGCTTGAACTTATAAGGCAAGGTCATATTACTTTAGACGACGCTATGAGACACTCGCTAAATCCTGAGGGGTTGAAAAGGTTAGTTAGCTAGTATTTGTTTCTTATTCGGGATATAATTACACTATCTATGTTATTTAGCTACCGTGTTATTGATGAAAATAATAAAGAAGTAGAAGGTAGTATTGAAGCGATAAGTCGCGATGTTGCTGTCCAGTCACTTCAACGACGTAAATTCGTTGTTATTAGAGTTGAAAAGAAGGATGAACGAAGTTTCGTCAAAAAATCGCTTCCTTTTTTTGATAAAGTGCCGCTTAAAGATGTTGTTATCATATCTCGCCAATTATCAACATTGTTTGAAGCGCAAGTCAGCTCTGTAAAATCATTTAATCTTCTTTCCGGAGGGTCAACTAATCCAATTATGCGCGATACACTGCAGAGTGTTTCGCAAGACATTCAGGGTGGAATCACTATTGCACAAGCAATGCAGAAGCACCCAAGTGTTTTCTCAGATTTTTACGTTAATATGGTAAATGCTGGAGAAGAAGCAGGGAAGTTGACGGATACATTTATCTATCTTGCGGATTATCTTGAGCGTCAATATGAAATAACATCAAAGACCCGCAACGCTCTTGTGTATCCTATATTCGTTATTACTACATTTATCGTTGTGATGATACTTATGTTGACAATGGTTATCCCACGTTTATCAGAAATTATTATTGAATCGGGTCAAGCAATACCATTTTATACAAAAGTGGTGATTGGTTTAAGTGATTTCTTTGTCAATTATGGTGTTTTTGTTCTTATTTTTGTTATTGTAGCTGGCGTAGCAATGTGGAGCATGTCTAGGAGCGAGAGTGGGAAAGAAAGGATGGATTCTCTTAAATTAAGTTTGCCATATTTTGGAGATTTGTATAAAAAAATATATCTCTCACGCATATCAGATAATATTAATACTATGTTATCAGCGGGAATACCAATAACTCGCACACTTGAGATTACGGCTGGAGTTGTTGATAATAAAATCTATGAACATATTTTACAACAGACGCTAGAAGGAGTTAAAGCTGGTAATCCTATGTCTGCGACACTATCTAAGTATAGTGAAGTCCCTTCCATAATGATTCAAATGATACAGGTTGGAGAGGAAACCGCGTCAATAGGTAAAATTCTAAAAACGTTAGCGACATTTTATAAACGAGAAGTTGATAATGCTGTTGATACATTAATTGGTCTTATTGAGCCAGTTATGATTATATTGCTTGGTGTTGGTGTAGGATTTCTATTAACTGCTGTTCTTATACCTATATACAACATTGCAAGTAGCATACAGTAGGATATGCTATAATATGTGTAGTTATTATAGTCATTAAAAGCTTATTATTTATATTATTATGAAATCACTTAAATTAAACACCAAGCGCGGTTTTACTTTGATTGAGTTGCTTGTTGTTATTGCCATAATTGGTATTCTAGCCGCAGTTGTTCTTTCATCTCTTGGAAAAGCGCGTGATCGTGCGAAAGACGCCGCTGCAAAAACGGAGATATCTAGTATGCGTGCTGATGCGGAGTTAATTTCACTTGATAGCGGTGATTATTCAACAGTATGTGATGTAAATACCTCTACAGGTAAATTGTTTGCAAGCGCCGTTGAAGATGCTGGCGCCAATTCTGGTACGTCAGATTGTATATCTACTGCTGATGCGTGGGCGGCATATGTTACATTGCATAGTGATTTAATTTTCTGTGTTGATTCATCAGGGCAGTCCATGGAAGCCGCTAATGTTGCTATCAACCAGGATACAGAGTGTGCAATATAGGCGCAGAAACTAATTTATTTATTTTATAACAAATCCACGGCGTAGCCGTGGATTTGTTTATATATGGTATAATGCTTATATATGAGTCGTGTCTTTATGTCATTTCCAATATATATCAAACGAAATAAACGCATCCAAAGTGGATTTACTATACTTGAACTTCTTGTTGTTATAGCAATGATTACTATTTTATTGGTAATTATGTTTGCAAGTTTTGGCAAGGCAAAAACAAAAGCGAGTGATGATGTTAAGATTAATAATTTAAATATTGTTATTCTAGCACTTGAGCAATATCACACACAGTGTAAGGTATATCCTATGACACTAGATTTAACGGCTAATAATGTCTATCCAACAAGTGGTGGTGTTATTGCTATGTCATGCTCTCAATTCAGCGAGTATCTTCGTTCAAATATAGATCTTTCAATGTTTCAGTACGCGTCTCTTCGTAATGCAAATATTCCAACCGGATACTGTAGTGCGTATCATATATCTATGCAATTAGATAATCATGAATTAAATAATGGAAAGTTAGCGGAAGATAGTGATTGGGCCGGTTCTTCATCATTAACAAAATGTGGTAATTCTGGCCCATCTGTTGTGCCGAATGATGATACACAAGGGTATTATGATATCAAACATCCTTAATAAATATGTGGCTAACTTTTATAATAACAGGGTTTCTTGGTCTAATTATTGGCAGTTTTATTAATGTTATTATTATTCGTATGCGTACAGGTAGGTCGTTTATTACTGGACGATCAAAGTGTGTGACATGCAATCATACTTTAGCATGGCATGATCTAATACCAATTTTGAGTTTCTGTATTCTTAAGGGGCATTGTAAATATTGTAGGGCGCCACTTTCTTTCCAATATATTATTGTTGAAATTATTACATGTGTGTGGTTTCTCGCAGTTTTTTATATATATGGTATATCAATCGGTGGAATAATTACAGCGTTAGTAGGAATTTTTGCAATTATAATTGCGATATATGACCTTAGGCATAAAATTATTCCAGATACACTTTCATACATATTAATATGCTTAGGGATTATTTTGGCAGTTGTTGGGGTTTCGGTCGGTTGGAATATAATATTACCAGCATACGCTTTTATAGGCATACATACAATTATTGATTATCTCATTGCTTGTATTGCAATACCGTTGCCATTTTTTCTTCTTTGGAAAGTGTCAGGCGGACGTTGGTTTGGTCTTGGTGATGTAAAATATATGATTGGTATTGGTTTAATATTTGGGTTCCTTTCAACTCTTGAAATTGTAATGAGTTCATTTTGGATTGCTCTTGTCATAGTTATAATTCTGGCACTGTTTGAAAAAGTAGCCAAGGTCTTTGGCTTTGGAAGGAATAGGATAAGCGAAGAAGGGAACATACTTTCATTTGGTAGAGAAATACCGTTTGGGCCATTTTTATCAATCGCACTTATGTTAGAATTATTAGATATCCATATTTTCCAATTATTGTTTTTTTAGTATTTTCAAATTATCTTATTTTATATTTATTTTTTATCATGATGCATAATAAAATATCCACAACATTCTCTGATACTTCAAAAGAACGCGGATTTACATTCATAGAGTTTATTGTCATCATGAGTATTTTTGCGATAATGTCTACTGTTGTGTTATTTAATTTTAAGGGATTCCGTAGTTCGGTTAGTGTTAGTAATCTTGTATATGACTTAGCTCTTGAGATTAAAACTGCTCAAACTTTAGGAGTTTCTGCTCCGGGCGGTATTAATTCAGTTATTAATGCCGAGCCAGTTATTACAGTATTATTTGATTATAGTAGTGGCGCATTTACGAATAGTTTTATAACATTTCGTGAAATGACTGGTGGGTCTCTTGGTGAATATGACCAGAATAATGATGTGATGATACGTCAGTCCACTGTAATGGGCGGAGTACTTGATGACATTTGTATACAACAAGGACAAGGCCAAAGCTCGTGTTCTTCATTATCTGGGCCAGTATATATATCATTCCGTCGTCCTGATCCAGAGCCAATCATAACATCACAATCATGTGGTGGAGGGACTTTGCCAGGTTTCTCATTTTCTACTTGCACTGGTCGGCTTAAAATTAATATGCACGCAAAGGATGATCCGATGCGAGCATACTCAATTATTATTGAACCATCAGGCCAAGTACATGTTAGTAGTGTATAATAGTAATGTAAAGAAGCGGTTTTTATACTTATTATGAATAGAAAATTTCATTCCCCACAAGGTTTTACATTAGTTGAAGTAATGGTGTCTGTTTCAATATTTGTTTTGATAACGACCATAGGTATTGGCGCATTAATGAATATAAATAATGCGTATAAACAATCGCGCTCGCAACGTATTGCTATTGATAGTTTAAATTTCGTTCTTGATTCAATGTCGCGACAAATAAGAACTGGCTCACAATATTCATGCGACCCATCATCTCCACTTGTTGAATGTTACAATTCATCAGGTTCATCGTCATTTTACTTTGTTGATCAGAAAAAACGTGAGATTACTTATCGCTTTGTAAATAATGCGATAGAACGTATTATTGTTGATAGTAACGGAACCGTAACTACAGAAGATATAACAACTCCTGATATCATAACGTTGGCAAATGTAGTTTTTCGTATGAGAGGCGCGAATACAAGTCAAATTGGTTCAACCCAAGATAGTATTCAACCATTTGTTGTTATAACTATTAATGGGGAGGCGCATTATATTGGCAAGACAACACCAATAGCATTGCAAACATCAATTACTCAAAGATTGCTTGATATACCTTCTGGTTCATAAATATATACACAAAATATATGATTACTTACTCACCACAAACACCAGAAAAACACCATTCTCATAATCAGAGAGGTTTTACTCTATTAGAAATGCTTGTTGCTGTTTTTATTTTTTCTATTTCACTTGTGGCGCTAGCAACTATTTCATCTCGTGGTATTGTCGTTACTCAAAACGCTGTTCGACAAACAATAGCTCATTTTCTGGCGCAAGAGGGAATTGAAATGATTGAAAGTTACAGAGATGATACATTCTTAACTCCAATAGGAGCGAATTTATCATGGCCTATGCGTATTTCTGATTTATCGCCATGTATGACATCTGAAGGTTGTTACGCTGAGGCATTTCAACCATCAATCAATTCCGGAGATAGTTTACAGTTTGACCAGTGTTCTAGTGGTGGATGTCCTATACTTTTGCAAAGCGCAAGTGGTATGTATGGGTACACATCTGGAGACAAGACACCATTTATACGCACAATATGGTTGTCAGCAGGTTCTTCCACAGATAATAATATGATAGTTATTAGCCGTGTTGAGTGGAAACAGGGCGCGACAACATTTTCTGTAGAAGAAAGAAAGAATATATTTAACTGGTTTTAATATATGTTACAACTTACTCACAATAGAAAAGTTAGCAATATTACGGTTCATAATAATACTGTAAATTATAATAGCGGATTTGTTATATTATTTGCTGTTGTCATTTCATCAATCATTGCATTAATAGGAGCTGGTATTTTCTCAATCGCTTTTAAAGAAAGTATTTTAGCTTCTACGGCGAGCGAATCACAAGTTGCTCTTTTTGCCGCGGACTCTGGAATGGAGTGTACTTTATTTAGAGAGCTTAAACAGACAATCTCAAGTCCAACATTAACATGCGCTGGTCCAAATTCTATTACTCCAACACTTTCAACACCATCAATGACTAATAATACTGGCGCAGTAAATCTATCAACCGAACCAGATTATGAGTTTCGTTTTGCATTTGATGGTATGACAAGTTGCGGATATGTGACTGTTACTCATAATCAATTACCTCCAAGTAGTGTTAATAGTGGGGCAACAGTTATATATGGCACATTAATTATATCTCGTGGATATAATGTATGTATTGGTGATATGCCTAATTCACAAAGTCAATTCTTGGTAGAACGACGTCTTGAAGCGTGGTATCCTAACCCAAGTGTTGCTTCTGTTCCAAATACTAATACTAATACTAATACTAACACCAATCCAAATACAAATACGAATACAGGCCCTAACACTAATCCAAATACAGGTCCAAATACGAGCTAGATATTTATGAGAATATAGATGTATTGATATGAATAGTACTGCAATACAAAAACGCATGGACAAATTAGCTGGTCTAATTGAACACCATAGCTATCAATACCACACACTAGATATGCCGGAAATTTCTGATGAGGCATATGATTCTCTTATGCATGAATTAATGGATTTAGAGAAACAATATCCAGAGTTTAGTAAACCAAATTCTCCTACAGCGCGAGTTGGAAATGTTGTTATTGACCATCTTGATAAATACAAACATGCGCATGCTCAATTATCATATGACAATGTTTATACATATGAGGAACTCGTTTCGTGGCACGAACGACTCATGCGTTTATTAGAAAAAGAAAAAGATAATATATTTTATACCACCGGAGGCGGTAAGAGAATTGAATATGTCGTTGAATTAAAAATTGATGGGCTTAAAACTGTTTTATACTACAAAAAAGGTGAATTCATACGTGGTGTTACTAGAGGAGATGGGCATATTGGAGAAGATATTACTCACACGTTGCGTACTATTAAAAGTATTCCATTACGTCTTGCACAACCAGTTGATATCATTGTAGTTGGTGAAGCATGGATGTCATTTTCTGATCTTGAGCGGATCAATGCTGAGCGTGCAAAAACAAATGAACCACTATATGCGAATCCACGTAATCTTGCCGCAGGCACACTTCGTCAATTAGATTCAAGCGTTGCGGCAGAGCGCGCTCTTCAAAGTTTTGTATACGATATTGATGATATTAGTGTTGGCTATGCCAACACTCTTCATTCTGAAGAACTTGATTATCTCCGTGTGCTCGGTTTTTCTGTGAATACGGAGTGGGGGATTTGTTCTTCCCCTGAAGAAATTCAAGAATATTATAAATCATGGGCTAGTAAACGACGTAAGCAAGAATATGGTATTGATGGCATTGTAATCAAATTAAGCAATAAGGAATTATGGCCTATTTTAGGTTATACAGCTAAGTCCCCACGTTTTGGGGTAGCGTATAAATTTCCAGCAGAAGAAGCAACAACAACGATTGAAGATATAACGGCACAAGTTGGTCGTACAGGAGTTCTAACACCAGTAGCAGAATTAAAACCAGTATTCATAGACGGCTCTATGGTTTCTCATGCTACGCTTCATAATCAAGATGAAATTGACCGGCTTGATATCCGAATTGGCGATACTGTTATACTTAAAAAAGCTGGAGACATCATTCCGAAAATTATTCAAGTAGTGCTTGAATTAAGAACGGGGAAAGAGAAGAAGTTTAATATAGAAAATTATTCTAAAAAACAAGGTTGGAATATTCATAAAGAAGAATCTGATGGGGGGGAATCAGTCGCTTGGTATCTTTCTGACACAGACGCATTTGATATACGTCTTTGTCAGATGATTCATTTCGTTAGCAAACACGCTTTTGATATTGATGGAATGGGAAAGAAAATAGTTGAAAAACTTATGCGTGCGAATTTAATTCACGAGTATGCCGATATATTTACTTTACAAAAGAAAGATATTCTTAATATAGAAAAAATGGCGGACATATCAGCGCAAAATCTTCTTGACTCTATTAACCAATCTAGAGAAACTTCATTTGAACGATTTATATATGCATTAGGCATACGCCATGTTGGCGAAGAAATTGCATATCTTATTAGTAATCATTTCAAGACGCTAAGGGCGCTCCAACTTCCATCATGGGATGAACTGCAATCTATTGAAGGAGTGGGTGCTATTGTTGCACGTTCAATTGAAGAGTGGTTTGAAAATGATGATAATAAAAAAATACTCAATAATCTTTTAAAAGAAGTAAAAATTATTTCGCCGAAGGCGAAAATTATTAGCGTTTCTTCTTCTACTACTCAAAAAATAAAAGATAAAGTATTTGTATTAACAGGAATATTATCATCACTATCTCGCGATGAAGCAAAAGCCAAAATTAAATTATATGGTGGTTCAGTGACAAGTTCAGTTTCTCAAAATACAGATTATGTTGTTGTTGGCAAAAATCCTGGTTCTAAATATGATGATGCTAATAAACTTGGTATTACTATTCTTTCTGAGGAGGAGTTTACTGGTTTATTCTAATAATAAAGAAAGCCCCCATAAATCAATTTTTAAGGGGGCCACTTCATTCAGTTTTTTGGTGGGCGTGCTGAGGCAATTCCCATTAGTTTGTTACGATTGTTGTAATCAAGACTAAAATGGGTAAGTAACAGTCCGCCCTCATCAAATTTCCCCACCTCAACATGATGGCCATCATCAGAAACAGATGATGTACGCAACATATAATTTGGCAAAAGGTAGACCCCTCTTACCTTTTTATACATTATCACTGCCCATGCCAACTCTGCGACATTCGGGATATACTCTGGTTGTCGGACGAGTGTTTTTTGCTCCATCCAATTTTTGTGTTTTGAATGTGGCACTTCTCTCTTTCTAACCATTAACCAGGATGGTTTTACCCAGTCATTTTTCCCAAACCATTCTCCTGTGTACCAGTACTGGTTACAGAATAATGTTTTTTCCATAGAATGACGAATCTGCAGTAAATTCATGTCATTTGGCGGGCCAGCCACTAACATGAAACCATTGTTCTTGCACCAGATTATATTGTCATAATCAGGCGGGTGATCCATGAAATAAATTAATTGTTGCGGCGAATATTGTATTCTACAAGTAGCACTGATCTCTTCTGGAGTAATAAAATCTTCCCCAAGAACTTTTTTTACATTTTCATACCACCCAGAAAGACCATCGTCTGTCTCACTATTTTTGTTGCAACAACATACAAAAACAAGAGCTAAGAAAAAGAAAATATTTTTTTTCATGATTTTTAATTTTTTTATTATATTACCACATCTCTCTATATAATGCTAGTTTTTGCTAATCAAACTCAATAATCAATTGAAATACTTGTATTTCAATTGAGCTACTTGAATTACCATAGCGAATACGTGTATACTAGCGGATATGATTACTCGTCAAGATGTGGACAATTTATGTGTTTTGGCTCGTATCGGCATATCTGATGCAGAACGTGATGAACTAACAAGTGATCTAGAAAAGATATTGGAATATGTTGAACAGGTCAAATCAGTTACTATGCCCGCAGAAGGTGATATGAATATCTCAAAACATATATCGCAAGACGAGAACATATTAACTAAAAATGTCACTCGCGATGACACAGACGCTTACCCATTTAAGAAATATACTGATGTTATCATGAATGCGCTTCCTGACAAAAGTGATGGATATGCGCGTGTTCAGCGTGTTCTTGGTGTTGGTGAATAAACGAAAACACGTTCCCTCGCCAAAGACGAGGGAATATAATGATAATTATGAATTTAGAAAATCTAACAATATTACAAGCTCGAAATCTTCTTGATAATAAACAGATAACTGTTCGCACATTAGTTGACCATTATCGTCGTGTTATTTCTGAAAAGAATCATGAAATTAACGCATATATAGAAATTTTTACTAATACAGATGCGGAGATTGACCGCGCTCAAAAAATGATTGATAAAGGAGAACAAAAAACATTAACTGGCATTCCATACGCATTAAAAGATAATATTCTTTATAAAGACCATCAAGTCACATCAGCGTCAAAAATTTTAGAAGGATATGTCGCATCATATGATTCTCATGTTATTGAGTGTTTAAAAGAAGAAGGAGCAATTCCAATTGGTCGTACAAATATGGACGAATTTGCTATGGGTTCTTCAACAGAATATTCTGCTTATGGCCCCACCAAGAATCCTCTTGATGCTTCATGTGTACCGGGTGGTTCATCAGGAGGTCCTGCCGCCGCAGTGGCTATGGATAGCTGTGTATTTGCACTTGCGTCTGATACAGCCGGGTCTATTCGTCAGCCAGCAAGCTTCTGCGGTATTGTTGGTCTATGCCCAACATATGGAGCTGTCTCGCGTTCTGGGTTAATATCGCTTGGTAGCAGTCTTGATTGTATTGGCCCACTAACAAAAACGACTGAAGATGCACAAATAATATATAACATAATCAACGCATATGATTATATGGATTCAACATCTGTTCCACTAGAAAAACGTAATATGCAATCGCGCGCTTTTCATAAACCAAAGAAAATAGGTATTCCAAGAGAATTCGTAAATGACCCAGGTATAAGTAGCGATATGAAAGCATCATTTGATAGGGCAGTGAGTATTTTTATTGATGCAGGATATGAAATTGTTGATATTGAAATTCCGCATATAGCATTATCATTGCCGGTCTATTATATTATCTTGCCAGCAGAAGCATCATCTAATCTCGCTCGTTTCGACGGTGTTCGTTATGGCATAAGAGAGAAAGGGGAAGATTTATTAGAAACATACATAAAAACTCGCGGAGAAGGATTTGGCAAAGAAGTAAGACGTCGTATAATTCTTGGCACATATGTTTTATCAGCTGGGTATCGTGATTCATATTATGGTCAAGCAACACGTCTTAGGTCGCTTATTCGTGAAGAGTTTATCAATGCGTTCAAAAAAGTTGATGTAATAATAACTCCAACAACTTCCGGAGGAGCATTTCGTTTTGGAGAAAAATCAGATCCAGTTGCAATGTATATATCTGATCTTTTTACTGTACCAGCGAATATTGCTGGCATACCTGCAATATCAGTGTCTTTTGGAAAAACAAAAGATGGAATGCCTCTCGGAATGCAAATTATAGCATCGCATTTTAATGAAGATGCACTTTTTGTTCTTGGTAAAGTTCTTGAGGATAATAAATAGTTTTTATGGACCCATTTACACCTACAAAAATTCTAACGCATTCAATATTTGAAGATATAATTTTATGGATTCAATATGGTATTGATTCTATATCGCAAAAAGTTTCTAATACTGTTGACCCAACATCACCAACTCTTACAACATCATTTAATATCTTTCACACATCGTTATTCAAATTCATATTAATTATAATTGTTTTGATACTATGCGCTGGGATTATTTATGTTTTAATACGTATGCGAGAATTAAAGCATGCTGACGCTAAAAAATATAAAGAATATTTTATACGTCCGTCTCCAACGGCACAGACAAATAAACGATGGCAGAATGTAGAAGCTCTTTTCCAATCTTCTAATCCTAATGACTGGCGTGTTGCTATCATAGAAGCAGATACAATGCTTGATGATTTGATAACATCATTGGGTTATAAAGGTGAAAATCTGGGTGAAAGGTTAAAGAGTATACCACCAGCCACATTCCCAGCGCTTCAATTAGCTTGGGAAGCTCATAAGATTCGTAATCGTATTGCTCACCAAGGTATTGATTATCCACTTCAGCCAGGCGAAGCGTGGCATGTATTTAAGCTTTTTCAAGCGGTTTTTCGTGATACGCATTATATATAGGCCTCCCCCCTAGCCCCCCTCCGAAGGAGGGGGGTGAAGGAAGAACCGCTCTCTTTATTGTCTTTTCTGTATATTTGATGTATAGTTCCATTATACGTATAAAATAAATATACGTTCATATAGTCGCGGGGTTGAGTAACGGTAGCTCGTCGGGCTCATAACCCGAAGGCCCTCGTTCGAATCGAGGCTCCGCAACATAATACAAAAACTCCGCCATATGGCGGAGTTTTTGTATTAAGAAAAATCCTCTTCCTCTTTCTCTTCATCTTCTTCCTCTTCAATCAATTCTTCTTCTGCCGGTATGTCATCTTCAACTACATCAGAGCCCTTATCTAAATTCTCATCAGATCTTTCGTCTAACTCGCTACCGCCCTCATCTGTTCCAGTTCCATCATCATTAGACAAAAGAAGGATTCCAAATTCAGACGCAATATCAAATTTCATAGATAAATATATACAAAATAGTATTTATAATATAATACGTTGTGCCATCGATTGACACACAATTATTCTCTCATATTAGTGCTTATTTAATCAATACTTGTATATATGTGCTGTGTATAATTAATGTAATAGTAAGTTGGTTGTATTGGGCGCGAACGACGGGATTTGAACCCGCAACCTCCCGCGTGACAGGCGGGTGCTCTAACCAATTGAGCTACGTCCGCAAAAGTGGGTTATCTTTTGATGATTTAACATTACAAGGACTTTCCGATTGTAACATATGTTTTATATTCAGCAAGATATGTTCAACGTTGCCCACCGTGCGATATCATTTATTTTGAAAAATAGTTTCTAGTGTGGTATAATAATATCAGTTGCCGATTGGCTGAGCTTCCAATAGTATATAACCGTGGCTCTCCTTTTTGCAATCGCTTCAGTTTCAATGAATTGATACTAGTAATTCTAAGAAGCCAGAAAAGCCAGATTCTGCGAATCAACTTTGTTCGTCTGTCTTTATTTTTTTTTGATTAAGTGTCTCGCAAGATGTTAAACTATTTCTATGAATCCGTTTGAAAAATCTCTCAAATCCGAAATGCCGAAACTTAAAAGCAAAACTTTCGACATTTCCCCAAAACAACAAAACACCGAAAAACAGGTTCTGTCTTATGATGTTGGAAAAGACAAGAATGGCAACTGGGTTTGTCCGAACTGCGAAACAATCAATCAAGAAAATTATTGCGAAGTTTGTCAATTCTCTCTTTTAGAATTTAATAAAATCAAAGAAGAAGCCAGTAAAGACGAATTTAACTCACCAGAATACGATTGGATTGAAAATACAGCCGACACATTTGACAAACTTTTTCTCCGCGAACTCTATCGTTTTGAACAAAAATTTTTTCCAAATGGTTATGAACAAAACACTATTGATTCACCGTTTCAAAATTGGTATCAATCTTTTAAACAAGACAATCAGTATTTATTAAAACACCAACTGGAAGAAAAAATCAAACAAGCAATCAAAGAAAAACTTTACGCCTATCTTTTTAAAAGCTTAGAAGCTTATTTAAAAACCAAAGACGGACAAGAATTGAATAAGTTTATTTTAACAAAATGGGAAAGCAAAGAAGTTGTTAATAAAATAACTAATGAATTAGAACGTCTGCTTAAAGAAGGCGCGGATAAGAATAATGTCGCATGGGGCTTGGCAGGAGTGGGCACTCCTGAATCCATGGCTTTGCGTGAGCGTCTGCTTAAAGAAGGCGCGGATAAGAATAACGTCGCATGGGGCTTGGCAGGAGTGGGCACTCCTGAATCCATGGCTTTGCGTGAGCGTCTGCTTAAAG
>MFUQ01000018.1:51074-54741 GCA_001785725.1 Candidatus Nomurabacteria bacterium RIFCSPLOWO2_01_FULL_36_10b | reverse complement strand
ACGAGCAATCTTGGCGAGCGTTCAAGGGTAAAAACTTGGAGAAATTAATTGAATACATCATTACGGACGAAGTTAATGCTCTGGGCTTGCAAGTGGTAAATGGAAATAGTCTTGAAAGAACGAACGGATCAAACCTTTCAAAAGAATTGAGTTTGGTAAAAAGAAACTTAATTGTTGATTATGGCGAGTTTGGTTCACATTTGCCGGATGTTGATTTGATTATTTACCATCCAAAAACAAGCAAGGTTGTCGCTGTGTTGTCCAGCAAAGTTACCCTGCGAGAGAGAATCGCCCAAACCGGTTATTGGAAAATAAAACTTGCCTCTGACGAAGCTACAAAACATATCAAAGTTTATTTCGTAACGCCGGACGAAGACGGAACGCTAACAGTCAAAAAACCTACAAAGAAAGGTAGGGCAATTGTTGAGGTTGATACAGACGGCAGTTATGTCTTAAGCGAAACAAACATTGAAGAAAGTGACAAAGTAAAAATGTTTGATAAATTTATTGATGACTTGAAAAAATTACTAAAATAATTATGTCTTTCACGGAAAATCTAAAATTAGAAGTTAAAAAAATAGCAGCATTTCGTTGTTGTCGTTGCCACGAAATCGGGATTGAAGTGCATCATATAATCTCACAAGCTGACGGCGGAACTGATGATAAAGATAATGCTGCGCCTTTATGTCCAAACTGTCATACAAATTTTGGAGGTAACTCTGAAAGACGAAAAGATATTCGCCAAATGCGTGATTGGTGGTATGAAGTCGTTAAAGAAAAATATCACGAAGGTCAAGAAAAATGGAAAAAAATAAATGATTTATTGCTTGAGATTAAAGATGGAAAAGACAAAAAATTAAATGAGTTAGAAAATCAGTTGCAAGGATTACAAACAGATATAAAAAAAATGAAAAATGGTACACAAAGCATGATTCAACACCAAGCAAATGAATATATAACAGCAACAAAATTAGCAGATCGTGTTCATGCAAATTTTCAGTGTAAAAAATGTGGTACTGCGATTGGTTTGATGATTGGATCAAACGAGTGCCCTAATTGTCATACCCCTATTTAAAAATTATGGCTGATTTGCAAATTGAATCAACAACATTGTGGGATTTTCCGAGACAAAATTATGGTGATAAACCCCACGGAAATAATAAATACAATGGTGTTACGCCTGCTTTTGTTATTTGGAATTTACTCCAACGATACACAAAAGAAGGTGATTTAGTTATTGACCCGATGTGTGGAAGTGGAACTACAATTGATGTTGCAAAGGAGTTAAACCGAAAAGTAATCGGCTTTGATTTGAATGTAGCCAGACCCGATATAATTAAAAACGACTCTCGGAAAATTCCGCTTAAAGATAATTCCGTTGATTTTGTTTTTATTGATTCACCATATTCGGACAATATCAAATATTCTGACGATGAAAAATGTATCGGTAAAATTTCTTGCGAGAAAACAGAATTTTATGATGAGTTAGAAAAAACTGCTTCTGAAATTGTAAGAATTTTGAAACCCGGCAAAATTATGGGTTGGGTTATTGCTGATCAATGGATTAAAAAGAAATTTACGGCTGTTGGATTTTTGATGTGGCAAAGATTAGAAAAATATTTTGAGCCAATGGATATTATTTGTCTAACAAGGCATAACCAAACTTCAAACACGGGTGTTTGGCATAATAGAGCGAGGCAATATAATTTTTATTTGAGAGGCTTTAAGTATTTGTTTATAATGAAGAAACCAAATAAATAATAAGGTGTTTTGGGCTCGGGCATTCACCCCTTTAATTCCCCTCTGCCCTTCGCCCAAAACGGAAAAAGAAATTTGAAAATTTTTTAAAACAATTCCGACTGCTGTCGGAAAAAAGAAAAGGAATACATCAGCTAACAGCGTATATCTGGTTACGGCTTTTATAAAAAAGCCTTCACCTATATTTGCCTCCGCTACGCTCCGTAAACTTCTTTTATCCCTGACGTTAAACAAAATTAATTTTTACCCCTTAACGATAAATTTATAATCATTCAAATTTAACTAATACATATGACATCAAAAGCCCTTATCTGTGTAGATTTTGAGAACGAATGGACTGATAAAAGTTCAGATTATTTTGTTGGTGATATTTCCGAATTAATTCAGAAGACCAACGAACTTATAGATTATTGTAGAAAAAATGAATACAAAATAGTTTTCACTACGCACATCGAAAAAGATTCAGACGAAGCATTTGCTGAAAATTCTGAAAATGTTGAAATAATTGATAAAATTAACAAGCAAGATTCCGATGTGCTTATTAAGAAAAATAAAATCAGTCCATTCTTTAAAACTGATTTAGATAACCATCTTGAGGGAATTGATGAAATTGTTATTGCAGGTATTTTGACAAATTTATGTGTTAGAAGTTTAGCTCAAGATGCTTATGATAGGGATTTCAAAATCATTATTATCAAAGATTGTTGTCGGGCTTTTGATGAAGAAACTCATAATTTCACGATTAAAGATTTGAAAGTGACAAGAGAAGAAATTAAGTTTTTAAATTTGAATGAGTTTATTGAATAGAACGGGGCAAAAACATCGCATGCACGCAAACGTTATAAAAAAATCCCTCTTCCACCGGTGAGGGCAGAAGAGGGGGTTTCAAAAAACTACATAAATGTTTCAGTCCATTCTCTCTCCCAACAATGTTGGGGGTTTAAAGAACTTCGTAAGCCTTTTTTGAAAAATTCTCAGGCTACGAAACATTTTTTCTAGTATAACCAAATTACTGTGATAAGTCAAATAGATTCAAAAGCGCCACATGATGTGGTTTTTTGCGATTTTCAAATTAAATATATGGTATACTAATAACGTATTTATATATTTAAATCTCATTTATTTTTTTAATTAAATTATATGAAAGCCAAACCAAATTTTCTTCCTGATGAAATTATCAAATCTATTCTATTAGAACAGAATATCGTTACGCTCCCGGATATACAAGACGCGGAACAGTTGGCCATAACAGAAGAACGAACACTTGTTTCTGTACTTATACAAAAAAATCTTATTGACCAACATAAATTTGGTGAAACGGTGGCAAAATACTATGAGACATCATTTATTGATTTTAATAAGCACCCAGCATCGGCTGATATTATTGAACATATACCTAAATATATCGCAATAGATTGGCGTGTTGTTTTTGTAAGCGAAGACGACGAGGGTGTTGTAATTGCTACTGACCAACCAAATTGCGAAGGTTTAGATAAAGCTTTGGAAATAGTGTATAAAAAGAAAGATATAATAATTGCATACGCATTGCCAGACGCAATTGATAATATATTATTATTTTATCGCATGCCACTGCAAGAATCTGTGCGGTATATTCTTGAGCATAATGCAGAAGATATACCGGGGATTATTGATGCGGTTTTTGATGAAGCATTGACTAAAAATGTGTCAGATATTCACTTTGAGCCAAGGCGTAGTCGTGTTGTTGTTAGGTTTCGCATAGATGGTCTTTTGGAAGAAGTATTATCATTGAGGCCATCAGTTTATATGAACATAGTTAATCGTATAAAAGTTGAATCTTTTCTACGAATTGACGACCACTTTGCGGCGCAAGATGGAGCTATGCGTTATGATGGGCAAGAGCATTCTGCCGATATGCGTATTTCTATTA
>MFUQ01000018.1:43841-51063 GCA_001785725.1 Candidatus Nomurabacteria bacterium RIFCSPLOWO2_01_FULL_36_10b | reverse complement strand
CATTTGGGCTTATTCTAGTTGTCGGCCCGACAGGGTCAGGTAAATCAACAACACTTTATTCATTGATGAGTATTTTAAATCGTCCGGATGTTAATATTACAACTATTGAAGACCCTGTTGAGTATAAAATTAACGATATCAATCAGATCCAAGTGAATCTAGCCACCGGCCTTACTTTTGCTAGAGGGTTGCGTAGTATTGTTCGTCAAGACCCTGATGTTATTCTCATAGGAGAGATACGTGATCAGGAAACAGCTGAAATTGCTGTAAATGCCGCCTTAACTGGGCATCTTGTCCTTTCTACTGTTCATGCAAATGATGCTGCAACTGCAATTCCTAGACTACTTGATATGGGTATTGAGCCATTTCTTCTTGCTTCAACACTTGAGCTTGTTGTAGGACAGCGTCTTGTTCGTAAACTAGTTGCTGATGCCCGTAAAGAAATTACTGAGCCCATAGCGGATGCATCAAAGAGGGCCCCTTATATTGACGCATATGTTAAAAGTAAAAATATTAAGTATTTTGAAGCGGACGAAGAAGCAAATAAGAATGGTCGCGCGTATGCTGGTCGTACGGCTGTTTATGAAATGATTCCTATTACTGATGCGATAGAAGATCTTATAATTAAACGTCCTTCTGCGCGCGATATTTTGAAACGTGCAAAAATAGATGGAATGATATCAATGTTTGAAGATGGATTAAAGAAAGCACAACAAGGAATCACATCACTATCAGAATTGTTACGTGTTGTCCAACCAGTTGAGCCAGATTCTGAGAAATAAATATTAAAAATTAAAATATGCCAGCACAAGAACATGTACAACTAGGTTTTTTAGCAAAGCTAGGTCTTGGTAAAGAGAGAGATTATATTCTTGAGAATCTTAGCGCGCTCGTAGGCGCTGGGATCGGTGTATTGGATGCATTTGCTTCTATTCAAACTGAAATTAAATCACGTCCAATGAAAAAAGTAATTAGTTCTGTTATTAGTCGTGTTGCTAATGGAGAATCTTTGTGGAAGTCAATGGAATTAACCGGTGCTTTTAATCTTTCTGATATTACTCTTATTCGTATTGGGGAAGAAACCGGACAATTATCTAAAAATCTTGAAGTTGTTGCTCTTCAAAATAGAAAGAATCAAGAGTTTAAATCTAAAATAAAATCAGCCATGCTGTACCCAGTTATGGTGCTTACGATTACTGTGGTTGTTGCCGTTGGAACCGCTTGGTTTATCCTTCCAAAGCTTGCAAATGTTTTTAGACAAATGAGGATTGAATTACCATTTCTTACTCGTATTATTATAAAACTTGGGATTTTCTTACAAGATTACGGCGCAATTGCTGTGCCGATATTCTTTTGCTTTGTTGCTTTAGTTATATTCTTCATATTTTTATATCCTAAAACACGTCATATTGGCCAGGCCATTTTGTTCAGATTGCCTGGCGTTGGCCGTTTGATGAGAGAGGTTGAAATTGCTCGTTTTGGATACTTATTAAGCTTATTGATATCTTCAGGTGTGCCAATTATACAATCGCTTGATTCATTTGCGACTACAGCAACACTTCGCCCATATCAAGCACTTTATGCTCACCTTCAGGAATCAGTCAGAAAAGGGCAGTCATTTCAGCAAGCATTACATGCACATCCAAATTCAAAAAGATTAATTCCTACACCAATACAACAAATGATTGTTGCCGGGGAACAGTCTGGTAAATTATCAGATATGTTAAGCCGAATAAGCATAATTTATGAAAGTAAAGTTGAGACAACAACAAAAAACCTCACGATAATTATTGAACCGCTTCTTCTAATTGTTGTGTGGGCTGGCGTGCTTATGCTTGCATTGGCTGTAATAATGCCAATATACGGTCTTCTTCAAGGTCTTCGTTGAAATGGTATACTTATATAGTAATAATACGATATGAGAGGATTCACACTTATAGAAATATTAGTCACCATTGCTTTAATGGCTGTACTTTTTGTTATAATAACGCCGATTCAATTTCTAACATTAACAACCACTCGTATTGACCGTGATATAGCAACTGGTGTTGATATGGCGCGTAGAGCGCATGTCCTTGCAAGAGCGGATGATGAACCATGGTCGGTATTTTTTGATACTGACGCAATCACTCTTTTTAAAGGAGATGATTTTGAATCGCGAGATACTGATTTTGATGAGAAATATACATTGTCAGTAACACATATTCCAGACACGCAAGAGGTTGTGTTCCAAGCTAATTCAGGATTGCCACAATCGCAAGTATCAGTTGTTCTTACTGATAATGAAACACTAGAATATCCTATAGCTATAAATAAATATGGTATTATATTTTATTAAAAAACAATATTGTATAGGTTTTTCATTGCTTGAAGTAATACTTTCCGTATCTCTAGTAGCTATTATTGGTACAAGTATAGTTGCGTTTCTTGGTTTTAATAGAGAAGGTTTGGAGCGAGCAAGCACACACACCGATGCGTATGTATTAGCAGAAGAAGGAATGCATGCGATTAGAGCGATACGAGATGAATCATTTGATAATATATCTGATGGAACATTCGGACTTTTATTAAAGAATAATAAATGGGAATTTATACCAAATTCTGATATAAATGGAGAATATACAAGAAGTATTATTGTTAATATAGATACACCAGATATCGCTGAAGTAGAAGTACATGTTTCTTGGAATGACGCTATAGGAAAAGAACAAGAAGTTGTTTTAAATTCATATCTTACAAATTGGGAAGTTCTACAAGATATTGCGACATTTCGTATAACTGAATATTACATATCTGAACATCAGCTTGAAGGAAAAGATTATAATCTTACCCTTAGCTATGATTTAATGCCAAACTATTTTGTTATTGTTCAAGGTTCTGATGGTAGTGGTTCAAATGACGGTACGCGTGGCCCTGATGATGATTATCTTGCGTTAGTTAAAGATCCATTTGGGACTGGTGATTTAGATGTAAGTATAGACGCTCATAGTCTTGATTTTTCTCGTGGAGCGTTTGAAAGTTCATGGGTTGGGGTCATTACAGTTGTTGAGTGTTTGCAAGATTGTGATAAATCAGGATTTACATTACGTTCCGTAGAACGTATTATTCATCCATTAAATAGAACATCAGGAGCTGACACTTCAGAAACTTCATGGGTTAATTCTTCTTATGTTGTGCCATTTGGAGGTTTCAATGGCGCCGGATGTTATACGCTTGAGGACAAGAGTCAGGGGCACAGTTCGTGTAATATTACATTGTCAGTGTCTGGAATAAATAAAATAGATTGGACGCGTTCTAGTATTTCTGCCGCTAAATCTCTGGCAACAAGTACCGTTATGATTGTTGAATGGGGAAGTGAGTGGTTTATACAACATGCAATAGTATCAGGATCTGCTGGTGGTGATGGTATTGATGTTACTACAGAATATGACACTGCATCTCTCATGGTACCAGTTATACGCGACTCTACGTTGGTATGGGGTACTGGTTGGACGACAGGGCAAGGAATAGGCGAAGCTGGAGAAGCGGCTGTTATTACATTAGGAGATGGTGTAACACAGAACCCACAGGAATTTAATGTTTCTGTAGGAAAAGAATATCCAAATTCAGCCACATTTGATGTGTACACTCTTTCACATCCGCAAGCGCATATTGATTATATATGGAAGTCAGATGGAAACAGTAGCGCTCTTACATATTTATTTTCTACTGATGAAGCAGTTAGCCCGACAGAACGTATGTCTTTAATATATAATTCGTCTCAAGGTAATGGAGTTGGTGAATATCCGCGTCCAATTTGGTCATTGCGTTATCAAAGTGATAAAAAACTTATTTCAGAACGTCGTCGCAATAATGGCGATTGGGCCGCATGGGTGCAGGGTATTAATTTTGATGCTATAGCGCCTATGATAGTTCCATAATATATGTCTATTCGTAAATATACAAATGGAGTCACACTTTTTGAAATGATACTTAGCATAGGTATTGGTAGTTTGCTGTTGATGGTTTTAGTAAGCACTATTGCTTTGATGTTTGAATCTCGTATACAACAAACTCTTGTAAAGGAGGTTATGGAATCTGGTACAGTCATTCTTGATTTGATGATGGGGTCGGCAGAACATGCTTCTCAAATCACTAATCCTACAAAAGGAGAAAGTGATGATATTTTTGAGGTACGAATAGATCCAAGTGATACTTCTGGTAATCTTGAATATTTTTCGTGGGACCCTGATACACTAGAATTTATTGGAGCTGGTCAAGATGGCGTTCTCACACTATTGAATAATGACCACGTTACTATCACTGATTTTATAGTCAAAAATATATCTCAAGATACTGGAGCTGATATGGCAACATTTTCTCTTACAGTTCAAGCAGAAAATACTATACGACCTGATTATAGATACTTACACACATTTAATGGATTATTACGAGTTGGATATGAATAAAAAATTACAATTACAATCAGGATTCTCGCTTCTTCTAGCTGTTATGTTTTTATCCGCTATTGGATTAATAGTAGCATTAACACTATCATTAAATAGTCAATCAACACTTCTTTCATATCATGCCCGTGATGACGTGTGGCGCGCGCGTTGGCTTGCAACTGCGTGTGCAGAATATGCTTTGCAACAAATATCAATGAGCACAACATATACTGGTAATAGCTCATTAACATTTGATTCTGGCTCATGCACATACGTAGTTGATAATTCAACTCCAGCTCAACGCCATGTTCAAACTACTGGAGTTAGCGATAACTCTTTTATAGAGTTTTCTATTGACGTTAGTCAAATTTCTCCACGTATTGTTATAGACACATGGGATGTTGTTGCTAACTAGATATGGCAGTTGTATAATAGTATTTGGTATTATTAGTTTAAGTAATTTACTATCACTATGAAGAAACAACTTATGCAAAAAGGTTTTACACTTCTTGAAGTGCTACTTGTAGTTGCTATCATTGCTATTTTGGCTGGTATCGTTATTTTGGCGATTAACCCTAATAAACAATTGGCAGATACACGCGACACACAACGTCAATCAGATGTAAACACTATATTGAGTGCTGTATATCAGTATTCTATAGATAATAATGGTATTCCAGCTTCAATAACAGATGCGGCAACAGAGATCTGTATGACTGATGGAGTATGTGCTGGTTTAATTGACCTATCAGATCTTACGACAGACGAGACATATTTAGTGTCTATTCCTTCCGACCCACAATGTCCGTCAGCTTGTGATGAGAACGGAGTTGGCTACACGATAGAGAAGACAGCAAATGGACGTATTGTTGTAGCGGCGCCTGATGCAGAGAATGCTACTATTTCAGTTACTCGTTAGATAGTTTACATATGTAGCGCTGTTATATGTAAGTAGTTTTAAAAAAGTAAATGCCCCGAAAGGGGCATTACTTTGTTGTATTTACTATAATAGTTATATGTGATACAATAATTATTCATTCTTTGTGTATCTTGTAGAAATAAGAAGAGTGTATTTTAATAATTTTTTTAATCTAGTAAACTATATGAAATTAAACATAACAAAAATAATTACGAGTATAATGTTACTTATTATGGCTGTTGGTTCTGGCGCTGGTATTATATCAGCGACAGCGTTGCCAATAGATGATGCCCCGCTTATGCCGGCTCCAATAATATCAAAATTTAAAACTCTCACATCTGCGCAAAGACAAGAACTTGCAGACCTTAAAGAATCAGGTGACATCAGGGCTATTATGGATAAACTCAATGAATTTGGAATTACTATTAATTCAAAACGTGGAGAAGTAGCTAATATCATGAGTAGATTAACAGAGGCCCAAAAAGCAGAGCTTAAAGCATTGCGCGCATCTGGTAATATTGAAGCATTTAGAACTAAGATGGCGGAATATGGCGTTATGATGAAAGGTAAATTTGTAAAGCATATTGAAAAACGCGCTGAGATAGAAAAAGCGATTATAACCGGTGATTATGAATTATATTTATCATTAGTAAAAGATACTCAAATTGCAGGGATGATAACTGAAGAAATGTTTAATAAACTTCATGATGCGTACAATCTTCGCGCTGATGGTATGTTTGAAGAGGCGCGTGTATTGTTTTCTGATATAAAAGATCAAATACCAACCCCGCGTAAAGGATTTTTCTGGTTTCTAAAAAATGACCGTCGTGGGAATATCAATAATGCACCAATAGGCAACATAGATAGCAATGATGATAATGACGCTGGGGTTAAGAATCTTAAAGCAGAGAAGTTAGAGCGTCGTGGATTCTTTAAGTGGCTTTTTGGAATTCGCTAATTCAATTTTGTTTCATTTATAAAACCCCAATAGGGTTTTATAAATATTAGTTTTATACATGCGCCAACAACGACATCAAAAAAATATTCATGTACGTCGTAATATAAGTCAATCACCAATACGACGTCATTCATCTTCTTTTGCAAAAGCAATTCCAGGAGGAGAGCATCGTGGGCGTAATACTTCGCGTATGCGTTTTTCTCGTGTTGCATCAGCACAGCGCCGTCATGGGCTTAATCGTCCAATATCATCTTCTGTGATGCAAAGGGAAAGGCAATCAAATCGCCGTGGATGGTCAGCGCGAGGTTCTTCTATTGATCCAAAAATGTTTGTAAGTAAAGCAGTACCTGCTCACGAGATAAAAGAATATGTGCCACGAAATGCATTTACAGATTTTGCTATTGATAAAAGATTATATGAAAGTATAAAAGCGAAAAAATATACAAACCCAACTCCAATTCAAGACCAAGCAATTCCTCATATTCTGGGAGGCAAAGATGTTGTTGGGATAGCTAATACTGGCACAGGAAAAACAGCGGCATTTCTTATACCATTAATAAATAAAACATTGTTAAACATGAAAGCGCAACATTTAATTGTTGTGCCTACACGTGAATTGGCTACTCAAATAGAGAGGGAATTGCGCGCTTTAAATATGAAACTTGGTATAACATCAGTAACATGTGTTGGCGGAGCGTATATTCGTCAACAGATACGACAGTTGTCATATCATAATCATTTTATTATTGGTACCCCCGGACGCCTAAAGGATTTAATAGAAAGAAAAGTTTTAAATCTAAGTCATTGCAATAGCGTTGTTCTTGATGAGGCAGATCGCATGCTTGATATGGGTTTTATTCATGATATGAAATTTATACTTTCATTTTTACCAGAGAAACATCAGACACTATTTTTTTC
>MFUQ01000018.1:37968-43819 GCA_001785725.1 Candidatus Nomurabacteria bacterium RIFCSPLOWO2_01_FULL_36_10b | reverse complement strand
GAGGGTCTCATAAAAGAATTTCTAAAAAATCCAGTAACAGTATCAGTGCGTTCACGCGACACATCGCATCACATTGACCAAGATATTGTTCGTATTGAACGTGGCCAAGATAAATCCGATGTATTAGCAGAATTATTACGTGAAGAAAAACTTAAAAAAGTTCTTATATTCTGTCGCACTAAAAGACGAGTTGATGATTTAACAAAAGATTTAACACGGCGTGGTGTGCGTGTTGAATCTATCCACGGTGATAAAAATAATACTCGTCGTCAGAAAGCTCTTGATTTATTTCGTGCCGAACGCATCCAAGCTCTTGTGGCTACGGATGTCGCTGCTCGTGGTATTCATATAACAGGAGTTAGCCATGTTATAAATTATGATATTCCTGCAACGTATGATGACTACATACATCGCATTGGTCGTACAGGACGTGCTGGGTCGTATGGTTCTGCACTTACTTTTATTTAGTGAAAGACACTCTACTTATTATTTTTTCCTATTCTCTTTACCCCCTCCTTTGGAGGGGGTAAGGGGGAGGCCTATAGTGTCTGCTGGGCTATAGTATAATTACTTGAATAAATAACTCAATATGAGTTATAATACTATATATGATTTCTTACAAAGAATATGATTAGTTTTGAACGCGTTACGAAACAATACGATGATGATATTACTGCGCTCGATGATATTACATTAACGATTCATCCAGGTGAATTTGTTTCAATTACTGGACATTCTGGGTCTGGGAAAACAACCCTTCTCAAGATGATTTGGGCTGAAGAAAACCCAACATCTGGTAAAGTATACTTTGGTAAGGATGAAATTCATCGTCTCCCACGTCATTTAATTCCAGAGCATCGTCGTCGTATAGGGTCCGTATTCCAAGATTATCGCTTGCTTCCACACAAAAATGTTTTTGAAAATGTAGCTTTTATGCTAGAGGTTTCTGGACGATCAGATGAAGATATTATGCACGATGTTCCTTATGCACTTGATCTTGTTAATTTAGTTGGTAAAGAACATCGCTATCCACATCAATTATCTGCAGGTGAGCAACAGCGACTTGCCATAGCGCGTGCTATTATACATCAACCACAAGTTCTGTTAGCAGATGAGCCAACAGGCAATCTTGATCCTGCCACAGCTGATGAGATAATTGCTATTTTTAAAAAGTTAAATGAACTTGGAACTACTGTCATACTTACAACTCACAGTAAACAGATTGTTGATTCATTAGCTAGGCGAGTTATAACGCTTAATCAAGGTCGCATTATTCATGATGATATTAAAGGAAGTTATCGAGTAGGTTCTACTATGGCAACTCCTGCTCCAAAGAAAAAGCAGGTTTCTCAACAGCAGACAATAGAACATGCTAATCACAATAAAAATTCTAGTGTATAATTAATCTATATGTCATTTACTACTTCATTTCAACGCATGGTTAGGTCTGGTATGCAACAAGTATGGCGCAATAGCACTGTGACACTTGCATCATTGTTAGTTATGACAGTTACTCTTCTTATAATCTCATCTATGCTATTCGTAAATGCGGTGCTTGGATTTTCTCTTGAGCAAATGGCGAAGAGAGTGGATGTTAATGTTTATTTTCTGCCAAATACTACGGATGAAATTGTTAATAGTGTACAAAGAAAATTAGAAGGAGTTGAACACGTTGCTGAAGTGCAGTATATTTCTCGCGAAGAGGCCTTAACTGTTTTTCAAGAACGTCATAAAGACGATCCATTGGCTTTACAAGCGCTTGAGGAATTAGGAGAGAATCCATTAGGAGCATCTCTTAATGTGCTTGCAGATAATCCATCTAATTATGATTCTATTTCTAAATTTTTAGAACCAGACGGCGGGCTTACAAGTTTAGAGCAATCAATGATTGAAAAGGTAAATTACCATCAAAATGAACTTGTTATAAGACGCATAGCGCACTTGATGAATACCATTCATCGTATGGGGACGATAGTCGCACTTGTATTTATTATTTTGTCTATATTAATAACTCTTAATACAATTCGTCTTGCGATTTACTCTTCAAGAGAAGAAATAGCCGCAATGCAAATGGTTGGTGCTGATCGTACTACCATTCAAGGTCCATTTTATGTTGCTGGGATGTTTCATGGATTTATTGGCTCTATAATTACAATTGTTGTTCTGTATCCTTTGACATCATGGATTGCACGTCAAACCACATCATTTTTTGGTGGTTTAAGCGTTTTTGATTATTATATTAATAATTTTGTGTGGATAATTATTATACTTGTTGCAATAGGCATAGTAATTGGCATTATGGCAAGCGCGCTTGCAGTACGTTCATATATGCGTCGGTAACATAATTATTGTAGTGTTTTTACTATTTTTTTAAAAAATAGAGTTTTTCCACAATATCCTCTGTTGTTTTATTATGCTAGAGTGGTATATAATAAACATATTATTATTTGAAGAACTATTATTTCTTTTTGAAGAGAAAGATGTGATAGATATTTTTGCGTATGATTACTGATACTGACATAAAAAAATTAAAAAAGGTTTTTGCAACCAAGAAAGATTTGGAAGCTTTTGCAACCAAGAGAGATTTAGAACTATATCTTACAAAAGACGAGTTTAGAGTTTTTGAGAGAAAACTTGATAAAAAATTTATAGATTTTGAAGAAAGTCTTCTCACCAAAATTATAGATCATATTCTAACTAGCCAAGATGTCATACTAAAAAGAATAGATGATATTATTATTGATAATGCGGCGCGTGATATGCAACTTCATCGTCATGATAAATGGATACATGATCTTGCCACACATACAGAATGTAAACTTTCTAATTCATAAAGAAAGATTCCCATTCGCCAATAATGGCGAATCATTTTTTAAATTACTTTTCTTCGCAAGAAAAGAAAGATATCCCGCAACTCCGATCATAAGAGCATTATCTCCAGTCAGTGACATGTCGGCAATCATAATATTAGTGTTATGAAATTCTTCTTTAATAAGTGATTCGCAAGCCGAACGAATGCGTTTATTTGCCGCGACGCCACCAGCTATCGCAAGTGTTGGAATATTATAATTCTTAAGCGCTTTTCTTGTTTTCTCAACAAGTACATCAGTAACTGCTTCTTGAAATTCATACGCAACCTGCTCACGATTAAGTAAGTCAGGATGTGTTGTTTCTACATAACGTCGCACAGCGGATTTTAAACCAGAGAAAGAGAAATCATAATTATCACTTTTTATCATTGGTCGTGGGAAAAATTGAATCTTCTTATCATATTTCCTTACCTCTGGCAGGGAATAGAAATATGTTTCAGCCAGTTGACTAATTTTTGGCCCGCCAGGGTATGGTAAGCCAAGAAGTCGCGCAACTTTGTCATACGCCTCACCAACAGCGTCATCAAGTGTTTGGCCTATTTTCTCATATTCCCCCCAAGCATGAGTGATAACGAGCTCTGTATGACCTCCCGATATTAGTAGAGCAAGCATAGGAAATATTTTTTTTGATTTATCAATAGAGAAATTATTACCATGTATAGATGCGGAAACTATATGCCCTTCCATATGGTTCACTGGTATAACTGGAATGTTCCAAACAAAAGAAAGAGCTTGCGCGAAATTTACTCCAACCCATAATGCCGGTTCCAATCCAGGACCGTGTGTTACAACTATCATATCAATATTTGGTTTTCTAATTGTTGGTAAAAATACCATAAGCACTTCGTAGAGTTCTGGCTCATGCTCAAGAAGTTTTTTTAATATTTCATTATTTTCCTGCAATCGGCAAGAAATATCTGACCCTATTTCTTCTTTGGTAATATCAAAAGTTTGTTTATACATTTTCGCTTCGCGAAGTGTTACTTCTAGAAGAGGGACTAAGTTTTTTGCATGCTCACGTTTCGCAAGATTAGGGAAGACGCCTCCATATTGCGCGTGTATATCAATTTGAGAAAGTGTGTTGTGTGCGTACACAACAAAATCAGTGCCATTTTCAGTTTCTATTGCTGATAATATGGCAAGTGATGTTTCATCACAACTTGTTTCTATGGCGAGGATGTTCATGTATGCGATACAGGATTTGAACCTGTCGCCTCCCGCGAGTCAAGCGGGCGCTCTACCAAATGAGCTAATCGCACAAACAAATACAAATATAGCATTTTTATATTTTTGTGTATAGTAAAGAAAAACTTACTTTTATGAAAAAATTATATATTGAATCTTTGGTAGTGATTGGAGTCAGAGGGAACATTCCCCTTGTTCCTCCAAAAAGTGCTACTTCCTACGCTGGAATAGTAGAGAAGAGGCACGAGCTTTTTGAAAGAATCGCAATACTTTTTAAAAGGCACCCAAATCTACTGGAGCTTTCTAGGAAGTGCAACGAGATTCATGTGGTAGTAAAACCACTTAAAGAACTCGTTGAATTCCTCAAAGGGCACAATCCAACAAGATTATTCTTGCCCAAGGGGTCTCATAAATTTTTTAATGGAGGCGATACGGGTGTCGTCTTCTATTATGGGAACCCAGGGCTCAACAATGACTTGGTTTTGAATCCAAGTATTGTTGATGATATCGTGACAGAGTTTTTTCCACAGTATAGGGGAGAAGAATCTGCCATTGATATCGTCCGTGCCGACAAGAGAGGGGATGCTGTCGGATGTTAATCCACATGGAAGAATAAGGGCCCCAATGAGGCCCTTTTCTATTGAAAAAATTTCAGAACGTGTTACACTCAATGACGTTATAAAGGCCCCATCCGTCTACGCCAAGGGCTTCGACGGACGCAGTCGTCCCTGCCTACCGGCAGGCAGGTAACGGTTAGGGCATACCAATAATGTTAATTTGTAAAGATATAAAGGCCCCATCGTCTAACGGTTAGGACAGCACGCTTTCAATGTGCAAATCCGGGTTCAATTCCCGGTGGGGTCACCAAGAGAAACATTATTACTATAGTAGTATTATATTTCTATATAATTCAAAATAATTTTATGAAACAAAACATAAGCAAAATAATCATCGGAGTTTTAATTGTCCTTGTTTTAATATTTGGGTATTTTGCGTTTTATAAGAATAGGCAGACAGGCGAATTGGTTAATCAAAATAACGATGACTATCAAATTCCAGTTGGGGATACAAAAGATGACGCGGATGTAAGTGAACAAAATTATTTAGGAAATAGAGAAGACTTATTATCATTTTCAATTGCTTCAGGTTCAAAAGTTTCTGGGAAAATAACCGTTTCTGGTTCAATTAAGGGCGGATATTTTTTCGAAGGCAATTTACCAATAACAATTCTTGACGCCAATAAAAATCAAACTTCATATGGTCCGGGACATGGCGATGCAACGACGGATTGGATGACGGCTGGGGCAGTATCTTTTAAAATTGATTTTGATTTTTCTAAAATTCCAAATGGCTATTATTTTATAAAAATTACGCAAGATGATCCATCGGGTGGAGAAGGTGGTCGACCAATTAGATTCGTACTTATTCCGATCATTGTAGAAAATAACCAAACTTCTACAGTGCAAACTCAGAAAATCATAAGGGATAAGTATTCTTTTGAAGCCCCGAAAGATTGGATAGTTTCTACACCAATAAATTACAAAGGTTGTCTCTGGGATGGAATTTCTAATGATACTAGTGATGGGCATCGAATGGCTGGGGAAATAGGAATTTATCCGAAGTCTTGTTTTGATATTTCAAAATCAAATGGAATTAAAGAAAATACCATAAAAGACGGATATTATATTCTCGCTTATTATGATAAAGAAACTGGAACAACAGATGCAGAGATAGCTGAAACTAAACTTGCTTATAAAAAAGTTGTTGAAACTTTTTCTCTAAATAATTCTACAACA
>MFUQ01000018.1:21212-37959 GCA_001785725.1 Candidatus Nomurabacteria bacterium RIFCSPLOWO2_01_FULL_36_10b | reverse complement strand
AGAAATCACGGATTCACAATGGAACTTCCAGTGGGGTCTGTACCTCAAGAAACGCAATCCGAAACAGGACCGGCAATTTCTATCAGTTTGATCCCAAGTCGGGCTTTTATTTCATATAAGACAAATGCTTCTTATTATGAACAATTTGCCTTACCATATTTTAAATATATTAACGATCAGAAAATTGGAGAACATACTTTTAAAGTATATTCTTATGATGAGCATATTATTTATTGGTTTAGACAAGGAAATGTCGGTTATGAATTTACAGGTGATATAAATTTATTAAAAACTTTTAAATTTGTCGGGTGGAATTAAATAAAGAATAAAAATATAATATAATAAACTTCTTAACAGCGCGCGGGGAACGCTAGGTATTTTCTTTGAAAAAAGTTCGCGCAAATGATATAATTAGTTCACCTTTTAGAGCCAGCACGAGAAGTGTCTCTGTTATTTCTGTATAATATTTTTATGTTTAAAAGTAAAATTCTTAAAGGAATGCTGATTATATGTATTATTGGATATATAATAGTTTTTATTCTGTATTTTATTCATGGAATGAATACAAAAGGAGGATTTCTATATAGTCCTAAAAAACGACATATAGAAGAACAAATGATCGCAGAAGCGCGTGCCCAGAGCCAAATACGAGATAGTCAAATTGAAGCAGCATGGCAACAAGAAAATGATGTATTTTTGGCCCATCAACCAAAAACCACTATAACGTATTACACTGAAATTAATCAACGTGGCGCGTACGAAGCTATCAGAAGATTAAAGAATGATTCGGATAGCCCTCTTCTCACAGATAATCTTTTTAATCTTCTTATACAACTTCATTTCATAAATCCTATTACTCAGATAAGCTATCCCATTCTCCCTCATTCGAGATTCTACATTGATGAACACGGTCTGTCATTCCGTAATACGCATGGTATGCGGACTCTTCTCATAAATAATACTGGAGAGATAGTGTACACCTATAGTGATAAAGAGGAGATTAATAAAACAAATATATTTCTCATTACAGGGTCCCGACAAGATGTGAATGATCTGAAAGTAAAAGTATGGGTATCACACGATCTTTTACATTGGGAAGACTGTAATACTTGTAACGAATACTATTATCCTCCTGTTGTTTTTAAAGATAAGTTTATAACCATCGCAAATGATGAGGATGGTAGATCAAATCATTTCGGAATATATACATCTCTCGATGGAAAACATTGGGTATTTGTGAATATCCCCCCTTGGTGGGCAGAAGACAATATGAGGCCTGGATTTCAAATGATTTCAGATGGGAATAAACTTCTTGTTTTAGGTGGGAGGAAAACACTTAGCTACACCACAGGTGCTTTTGAAACATATACTGATGCTTGGAAGTCATATGACGGTGTTTATTGGGAACGTATAACTTCTGATACAGGGCTCGGTCGAATAGGTAATTTTCGACTAGAATATTTTAATAATCATTTTGTTATTACTGCTATCAGTGCTTCAAGTTCCGAAAATACCGTTAATGAAAGAGGAAGTAATATCTTATATTCTGATGATGGATCTGAGTGGATCAGAGATGCTTCTTTCTGGAAGAATTATGATCTTACTTTTCCTTTCCAAGATTCTTCGTTTCTAGGAGTTCGTATAGAACCATTCTTCTACGGTGCCAAAACGTTAGTTGAATACCATGATTGTCTCTATATCCTCGGTGCCACACGAAAGACTGTTCTTTATGACAGCAACACCAAGGGTACTGGACCTGAAGGTAAAATTGCAGTAGTAAAGACGTGTGACCATGGAGATTCATGGGAAGAAGCTTTTATTACGTCATTTTCAGAGAAAAATATGCCATTCCCTTTTGCTTCATTAACATTACACAATGATAAATTATATCTTGTAACCAACGAAAAAGTCTGGTCAACATGGACAGGAGAAAAATGGGTATTTGTTGGAGATCATGATCTCCCACTACTGTGGCCAAAATATATGAGCTTTGTTTCACTGGCGACATATTGAGAGTAGAAGAAAACTCTTCTGACCATACAAAAACCCGCACCACCAGTTACGGGGTTATAACAGCTGATGAGATTCTTTTGGTTTCATTGACGACCCCTACTAATTACTGATAATCTAATAAAGATATTGATTTCTCTTTTAACTATAGTTTAGAATAGAGCTATATGTTGCTATTTGATGAACACCTAGAAGACATTATCATACGTCTTTTGGCTCTTGGACCAAAGAGTACTAAACAGTTAATACGAGAGATTCTTTTATATAGAAAAGTTACAGCACAAGGTGTGTACAAAACTCTAAAGAAACTCAAGGTGCAGGAAATTGTTGCGCAAAATAAGAAAACCTTAGTATTATCACGAATATGGTTAGAACGACTGCATGATTTTATAGATGCAACAAATATAAATTATCATAATAATGAAAAACATGCACATGATATCACTAATCTTAGAGATGGAGAAAAGGTGGTATTTAAATTTTCGTCATTTGAAATGTTGGATATATTTGGATGCCACATATTTAATGTTATAGTTGATCCCGTGCCAATCTCATCTTCACTATTAATTTATCATCCACATGAAATATTTTTTTCCTCCCGTAATGAAAGTGAAAAATTCATATTAAGTAAAATAAAAGAAGACGGTAGGGAAATTATGACATTGATTGGCCATAGAACAGAATTAGATAAAGAATATAGCAGAAGATTTTCTAATATTCATACACGAGTTTTTTGCTTGGAAAAACCACTATATGCAAATACCAATTATTATTTTGATGTTTGTGGAGATATGATTCTAGAGATATTTTTTGATAAAATTATTTTAGGGGAAATTCATAATCTATTTTTGTCTAGCAAATATGATTCTAAATTTGAAGAGAAATTAAAATTAATTCTTTTTAGAAAAGGAAATCATAAGTTTACGATTCAGAAAAATAAGAAAAAAGCAGAAAAAATACGTAAGATTTTTAAGAAATATTTTGTTTTCTGACTTCGTTTTCTTATAGAATATAAGTATTCTCTGTTTTACCAAACTAAGAATATTTGCTATAGTATAAGTATATCTAACACACAATATGCATTCCATACTGCCACAGGTGATTGTAAATAGTATTATTGCCGGGTCAATTTATGCGCTCGTAGGACTTGGTTTTACGATGATTTTTCGTACGGCAAAATTCTTTGATTTAGGTTATGGCGCGCTAACTGCCGTTGGTGGGTACATGGTTTTTCTTTTATATAAGAAGTTTGACTTTCCTCTCATAGTTGGAGTTGTAATTGCAATTGTTATTACTGCTTTGATAGGGCTTCTCATGGATAAGGTTATTTATACTAGATTGAGAGAGAGGAAGGCATCAAATATGGTGCTTTTGGTGGCGTCGCTTGGGGCTTTTACTGCAATTCAAGCCATTTTAGCAATATTTTTTACAAGTCAGTTTCAGACACTTGTAAAGAACGGCGCTCCTGCTCGCGTTATACAGATTGCTGGCGCGTATATTACAGAGACACAGCTTATTATTGTTGTTACGGCAATTTTGTTGACGATAGGATTGGTCGTATTATTGCGATACACGATGTTAGGTAAATCAATCAGAGCAATTAGCGATGATGTGGAAGTTGCTAAGATTGTAGGAATAAATACACAGCGTGTGATAGGATATGTATTCTTCATTGGCGCCGCTATTGCTGGGCTATCTGGTGTATTAGTTGGGTTTGATACTGGTATTGAACCAACTATGGGTATGGCGCTTCTTTTGAAGGGAGTAATTGCAGCAATCATTGGTGGAGCAGGTAGTATTGGCGGAGCTGTGATTGGCGCATTTCTTTTGGCTTTTGTTGAAAACTTTGCTGTGCTTCAAGTGTCTGGTGAATGGAAAGACGCGATTGCATTTGGGCTTTTAATTATTTTCCTTCTTTTTAGACCAAAAGGAATCATTGGTACATAAATATTATGGATTACGTCATACATCTTCTCATTTTAATAGGTATTTTTTCTATCTTAGGACTTTCACTTAATTTGGTCGTTGGTTATACCGGGTTATTATCTATTACTCAAGCCGCATTCTATGGTATTGGAGCATACACGACAGCGATATTAATGCGCGCATTAGGCATGAATTTTTTTCTATCAATGTTAATTGGCATTGTCGCAACTATCGTTATCAGTAGTATCATTGGCACAGTATTATCAAAATTTAAAGATGACTATTATGCGCTTGGTTCGTTCGGTTTCAATATAATTATTTACAGTGTGATGCTTAACTGGCAAGGATTAACAAGGGGTCCGCTTGGATTACCGGGTATTGGACGGCCAGAACTTTTTGGTTTAATTTTAAGTGAAAATGGCGCATTTCTTATTTTAGTAATTATATTAACTGTTTTTGTATTTTTACTTTCTCAAGCAATCACGCGGTCATCATTTGGTCGTGTACTTATGGCTATTCGTGAAGATGAGAAGGTTATACAAGTTTTTGGTTATCGTACGCATAGTTATAAACTTCTTATCTTTATTGTAAGCGCTGGCATGGCATCAATTGCTGGGTCTCTTTTTGCAAGTTATATTACATTCATTGACCCATCATCATTCGTTCTCATGGAATCAATTTTTATACTAGCAATTATTATTCTAGGCGGACTTGCGAATAATAAAGGTGCTGTGTTGGGTGCAATAATAATGATACTTTTGCCGGAAGCATTGCGCTTTGTTGGCTTTCCTACAGAAATTGCCGCGCAGATGCGTCAGGTCGTATACGGCGTTCTTCTTATAATTCTTATGATTTATCGTCCGCAAGGTGTTATGGGGAATTATAAACTATGATAATACTTATTCTCCCGGCGTTGCCGGAAGAATAACTCATTATTTATGTCACTACTCTCTACACACAAACTAAAAAAGATTTTTAATGGTGTTTCTGCAGTTAATGGCGTCTCACTTTCTTTTGAACCCGGCAAAATCACTAGTGTAATTGGCCCAAATGGTTGCGGTAAAACAACTATGATTAATCTTATCACTGGAATGATGCCTTTTGATGATGGGAATATAACTATAGGAGAACATACGAAAATTGATAATATGCCAGCATATGATGTAGCAACATATGGTATTACAAGAACATTTCAGCAACCACGCCTCTTTGAGCAAATGACAGTTCTAGACAATATTCTTGTAGTATTAACAGAACGTAATGTTTTTAAGTCACTCTTTGAACGTCATGATAAATATCATATTGATATTGCAGAAAAAATTCTTCGCCGTGTTGATATTTTTGAAAAGAAAGATAATCTTGCCGTTAATCTATCGTACGGTCAGCGCAAGCTTCTAGAAATTGCACGTGTGATTGCGATGGGGGAGCGTACCGACGGTGAATCACATATTTTATTTTTTGATGAACCATTCGCGGGGCTTTTCCCAGAGATGGTTAAACTTGTGTCATCTATTTTAAAAGAACTTCGCGATGAAGGGAAAGCTGTTGTTCTTGTTGAACACAACATGGATCTTATCCGTGAGTTATCAGACCATGTTTACGTTCTTGATGCAGGTGAACATCTTGCTGAAGGTACTGCAAAAGATGTCTTTTCAAACCGCGGAGTCATAGAAGCGTATTTGGGAGATTGATGAAAAAGAAAAAGCCCCCAACTCCTTCCGCTCTTTTTGCAGTGGCGGCCTAGAGTTATTGTGGGGGTCTTTACTCACCCGTAATCTACGGGTGAGGGGTTAAATTTTTTCATCTTGCTTGGTATTATAGCATATATGATATCCGTTGTCAAATATACGTAATGTATTATGTGAAGTGTCTTGTGGATAACTTATTTTTATAAGGAAAGAGCAATGTATATACTATGTATATACATTATAAATAATTATCGTTCTTGATATATGAAGACTATCAAAACATTGCGCCGAAGAAAATTTATAATATCGCCTATTTCTATGGCACCACGCATACAAAAATGGGGGAATAGTTTAGCAGTACGTATTCCAAAAGAATGTGCTGATGAAGCATGCCTTGTTGCTGGGAATATTGTAGAAATCAACAGTAGCCATGGTCAACTAATTATTAAAAGATTGTCAGAAGAAAATTTATCTTTTAATGAAATGTTAGAGCAAATACCTATAGAAGGCATGTATGGTCGAGAAAATATTGAATGGGGTCCAGATGTTGGTGAAGAGAAGAGGTGGATGTGGGATGGACATGTGCCATTATAATTATTTTTATGAAACGTCAATATTATATTCCTAATCAAGGCGATATTATTTGGGTAAATTTTGATCCTGTGATTGGTCATGAACAGGGAGGTTTCCGCCCTGCGGTTGTTCTTTCTACGAAAAAATATCACGGACGTTCAAATCTTGCGATTATATGTCCTATTACTTCTCGTAAGCCGGATTTCTTTCTTGATATCCCTTTTATTACCAGCTCTATCTGTGGTACAGTCCTGACTGATCACTTGCGATCAATTGACTATATTAATCGTAAAATACAATTTACTGGTGAATTATTACCACAAGAATCATTACAGAAAGTTTTTTTTATGATACGCGGTTTATTAAATATCAGAAATTGATATTTTTATTATATATTGCAATTGAGACGTTTCATTTTTATTAAAGAAAATCCCCCTACTCATGAGGGGGTTTTCTGTTTGGAAAAAATATCTTGTAAATGGTGTACAGCGCTACGCCAATTGAAAGAGCTTGGAAAAATGTCACGTCATATAATTGATTAGGTGGTGGGAACATATACATAATGCATGCGAAATGTCCCATTGCATTTAATATCCACCCAATTACATTGCTCAATTTTGTGTTAAGCGCAAGAAACAAAAAACCAAACAAGACAACTATGGCACTAAAAAGTTGCCAGTTATTGTAGTTGTCTGACTCACTCATTTTATAATACACAAAAACGACTTGTTATAGAGCTTGATGGTAAATATCATGAAGATAAGCAATTATATGACACACAAAGAACAGAGTTTTTCTTCAATCTTGATATTCATGTTCTTAGATTCCAAAATTATGATATTGATATGAGAGTAATTTATGTTCTCAAAACTATAAAAAAGTCTCTCCGAGACCTCCCCTAGTGTAGGGGAGGTCGTCCCGTCTGACGGGACGGGTGGGGTACTTTCACAAAAGACAATTAAAGCGAATTTTGGTATACTAAACAATACTTGTAGAAAATTAAAAATAATATGTCGCATATAAATAATAATCTAATAATGATGCGCGATATTAAAGTCGCCTTTGGTGGTGTGAAGGCGCTTGATGGTGTTGATGTAGATATAAATGAAAGAGAAATTATCGCTCTTATGGGTCCAAATGGCGCAGGTAAATCAACAATCTTAAAGGCGTTATTTGGTATTTACAATACGAATGCTGGAATTATTAAATTGCGTGGCAATATAATACATCCTGTTCCACACGAAATTGTGCATTTAGGAATTTCATTTGTTCCGCAAGGTAGACAAATTTTTAAGAGTTTAACTGTACGAGAGAATCTTGAAATGGGTGGTGTTATTATTAAGAATAAAAAAGCGGTAGATGAGCGTATTGAAGAAGTTATTGATATTTTCCCAGCGTTACGTATTAAATTAAATCACAAAAGTGGTAGCTTATCTGGCGGGCAACAGCAAATGCTTGCTATCGGACGTGGTCTTATGACTGACCCCAAACTTCTTCTCCTAGACGAGCCATCACTAGGACTATCTCCAAAGATGGTAAAAGAGGTTTTTATGAAAGTAAAAGAAATTAATGAAAAGAGAGGCACAGCGATTGTTGTCGTTGAACATAATATAAAATCTATTCTTACTATCGTAAATCGCGCTTATCTTTTGGATAAGGGGAAGATTATAAAAGTAGATACTCCAGATAACTTAATTTCTTCTGGTATTCTTGAAAAAGTTTTCATGGGGCATTATAAGGAGTAAGAAATAAAACATAAGAAGTTTAACCCATCTTTTGGATTTTTGTTATATAATATCTGTATGTTTCTATTATCACTTCTTAAAACATATAAAACATATCGCGATGTGAAAGGCGTACACGATAATACAGAAGAAGGACTGAGTGATATTAGTTTTGATATAGTACGACCAGTTTTTGCTATAGTATCATTGATATTATTAGGATTAATTATAGTGTTTGTAGTATTGTTTGCTATTTTGGATAGCACGACATTAGAGATAGTATGTTTTATTCTTATAGGATTACTGGCGCTTGTGCGATTGATAACTGAAATTGTTCGGAGTATTATGACACGCATTACGAAAAGTATTGTGAGGGATGGAAAGAAATTAATACAATAATTTACTATAAAATTGAATTTTAATAAAAAACCGCCGATTGGCGGTTTTTTATTTTTAATCATCCTTACGAATACTTGCATTTTTTATTACTTCAATAATAGCATCTTCATCATCCATAATGGTATAAAGATTCAGGTCGTTATGATCTATATCTATATGTGAAGGATTTAACATATTTTCGCGAAAGAAAGTTTCCAAAGGTTTCCAGAATTCGCTACAAACCAAAATTATTGGAACGTGAGCTATTTTATCTGTTTGAATAAGAGTAAGCATATTAAAAAGTTCATCAAATGTTCCGAATCCTCCGGGAAAGTATAGATATGCTTCACCGGAATATGTAAGAGCTACTTTGCGAGTGAAAAAGTAATAGAATGGAATTTCATCACTAACATATTGATTTGTTTCTTGTTCAGTTGGTAATTGAATTGTCATTCCAATAGATTTTCCACCAGCATCATTAGCTCCTTTATTTGCGGCTTCCATTATACCGGGGCCACCACCACTTACAATAGTATATCTTAACTCAGAACACCGCTTAGCTAGGCGATAGGCCTTAAGATAGAATTCATCATTTGGTTTTGTGCGAGCAGAGCCAAAGAACGTAACAGATTTTTCTGTTTTAGAAATAAAATCAATGCCTTGACGTAATTCTTCATTAACAACACAAACTTGTGTTTCTTTCTCATCGCCATTTGTTAGATAAATACATCCATCGCGGATATCTTGAGTCGTTAGACGTTTGGGTCTGAAATGTCGTTTATCATTATTTTGTGTAGTCATATCAGTATAGTATAGCTCATTTCTAATGTATTGTCCTACTGATTTTCACATGGTACAATCGGGGTCTATGTACAAACAAAACTGGGATTTAGAGCTTTTGTATAAAAATGAAAATGACCCCGAAATTGAAAAGGACTTGAAATGTATAGAAAAAGTTTGTGATAAATTTGAAAGAAAATATAAAAAATCTAATTTTATAAAAACGCCGGAATCACTTACGCAAGCGCTTGATGATATTAACGATGTTATAAAGAAATTAAAATCAAATAAGCCACTAATATATTTTTCTCTTAGATCAGACACTAATTCAAATGATAAAGTTGCGATTGCTCGCATGACGCAGTATGAGCAACGAATTACTGTAGCAACGAATAAGCTAACATTTTTTGACCTTGCAATAGCAAAGATACCAAAGAGTTCTCAGAAAAAATATCTTCAACATAAAGCGTTGCAAAAGTATTCATATATGTTAAAACATATTTTTGATGAGTCCCAATATAATCTTACAGAACAAGAGGAGCAATTGAAAAGTTTATTATCACAAACAAGTTACACAATGTGGGTTGATGCGCAAGAAAAATTATTAACTCAGCAATCCATTATTCACAAAGGAAAAACACTAACGCTTTCACAAGTTATGGGACGTATTTCTGATGTTGGTCGTATTGAAAGACAAGAGTTGAGTAAAAAATTAAATAAAAAATTAAAGTCAGTCAGTTATTTTGCTGGGGCAGAGGTTAATGCTGTTTATAATTATAAAAAAATTATGGATGAGCGAAGGGGGTATAAAAATCCATACAGCGCGACAGTTTTACGATATGAACATGATGAAAAGACAGTTGAAGCTTTAGTATCTATTGTAACTAAATATTTCAAAATAAGTCATAGATTTTATAAATTACACGCGCGTCTTTTAAAACAGAAAAAATTAACAATGGCAGATCGCTCGGCGCAAATTGGCAATATTAATGAAAAGTTTACGTTTCCAAGGTCTATAAATATAGTACGAGAAACTTTTTTAAATATTGGAGAACGTTACGTAAATATTTTTGATACTTTTCTTAAAAATGGTCAGATAGATGTTTTCCCAAAGAAAGGCAAGAAATCCGGAGCATATTGTTGTGGGGCAAATGAACTTCCAACATTTTTACTTTTGAATCATGCAGACAATATACATTCAGTTGGAACTTTGGCACATGAAATGGGGCATGCTATCCATGCTGAATTAAGCAGAAAACAACCGCTATGGTATAGGGGGCACACAATAGTTACAGCAGAAGTTGCAAGTACATTTTTTGAGCAAGCCGTACTTGATAGTATCCAAAATAAATTATCAAAAAAGGAAAAAATTATCTTTCTTCATAATAAATTACTTAATGATATATCAACAATTTTTAGGCAAGTTGCATGTTTTAATTTTGAACTTGATTTACATAAACAAATTCGTTCTAAAGGACAAATATCTGCCAGTGATATTGCAATGTGTATGCAGAAACACTTGAAGTCATACGTTGGTAGCGCTATTGATGTAATTCAAGACGATGGGTACTATTTTGTTACATGGTCACACATACGCGCGTTCTTTTATGTATATTCATATGCATTTGGGCAATTAGTTAGTAGAGTTTTGTATGAGAATTGGAAGAAAGATAATACATATATTAAAAAAGTTGAGCAATTTCTTTCTGCTGGCAAATCAAAGAGCCCTTATGAGATTTTTAAAAGTATTGGTATTGATACGTCTAACCCGAAGTTTTTTGAAGATGGTTTGAAAAGTATTGAACAAGATATTAAGTATCTTGAGAAACTTTCACACTCAGTATGAAAGTAAGTTTAATATTAATGTGTGTATGTCACTTATTTCTTTCCCCCTCCTTTGGAGGGGGTTGGGGGAGGCCATGTTGCTTGATTTTATAGTAAATAAAGTGTAGAAATGATATATGATAATTCTTACTAGATGCGTTGCTTTTGTTGCTGTGTTTCTGCTCGGTCTGATTTTGCCTTGGTGGGTGTTTCTAATATTAGTTGTTATTGGGAGTTGCGTATTTCCTCAATATGTTGAAGGTATTATAATAGGTGCTTTGCTAGATGCTCTTTTATCAAATAGTTTTGAATTTGCTCACTGGTATCTTGTAATCGGTTTGGCTCTATATGCTATTGGTCTTGTCATGCGTAGATATTTGTTTGTATGAGAAGGTCATATTTTACAAAACACGCTAAGCACGCAGAGATTAGCCCAGATGAGATTTTCCTTGATTCTTCAAACGTATCTTCTTTTGATGAACAACAATTAGAAGGTTTTATTGAACGCCCTCTTCCAAAGAGAATATTTATTTTAGTCGGACTTATTGTTATTACTGTTCTATTTTTATTTTTTGTACAACTAATTCGTTTGCAAGTTTTTCAAGGACATGAGTATGCACGACTAGCAGAGAATAACAGAGTTAATAGAATTACACTATTCAGTGAGAGAGGTATTATTTATGATCGTTTTAATGTTAAGCTTGCGTGGAATGAAGAATCAGAGAATAGCGAGCCTTTTTCTCGACGCGAATATATTAACAAAGAAGGATTTGGGCACTTGCTTGGATATATTAGTTATCCTAAAAAAGATTCAAATAATATTTATTGGCAAGATAGCATAATTGGTCGTGAAGGAGTTGAACATATTTTTAATAAACAATTGCAAGGTATTCATGGAGCTATTTTACAGGAAACTGATGCTAGGTCTAATTCCACATCAGTTGTTGGGATGATTAATCCAGAACCAGGAGATAATATTACTTTGTCAATTGATTCTCGTATACAAAGCGCTCTCGCGGAAAGTATTGAATATATGGTTGAACAATTTGATTACAAAGCTGGTTCAGGAATTATAATGGATATTCATACTGGAGAAATTATTGCTATTACAAATGTGCCAGAATATAATCCCATGATATTATCAGAAGGTATAGATACGACTAGAATTAAAGAATATCTAACAAGTAAGAGTGGATATTTTATTAATCGCGCTATTTCAGGTTTATATACTCCTGGCTCTATAATAAAGCCATTTATTGCTCTAGCGGCTCTTCAAGAGGAAGCGATTAATGAATGGACAACTATTTTAAGTACTGGGCAAATAGAAGTTCCTAATCCATATGATAAAAACAAGCCATCAATTTATCGTGATTGGAAATCAGATGGGCATGGGGTTGTGGGCGTGAAAGATGCGTTAGCAAATTCTGTAAATACTTTTTTTTACGCTATTGTCGGAGGATATCGCGGTCAAAAGGGAATTGGTATTGATGTATTAAATAAATACGTAGAACTTTTTGAAATTGGTTCCTCAACTAAAAGTATTTTTCCTCATGAAGCTGATGGAACGATTCCTAGCCCAAAATGGAAAAAAAAGGTTTTTAATGAACCATGGCGTCTTGGCGATACGTATATCACAGCGATTGGGCAATTCGGTTTCCAAGTTACTCCTATACAAATGGTCAGAGCTACTTCAGCAATTGCAAATGGCGGTATTTTATTAATCCCTCATATTATTGCAGGGGAAACCACAGTATCGCAAATTATTTCTGGAATTAATCCTAACAATTATAATATTGTGCGTGAAGGTATGCGTAAGACCGTTACTGGTGGTACGGCAACAGTACTTAATATTTCTAACCCACATATTGCTGCAAAAACTGGTACAGCGCAGGTTGGAGCATTACGCAATCAAGTAAATTCTTGGGTAATAGGATTTTACCCATATGAGGACCCGCAGTATGCTTTTACTGTTGTTATGGAAAAAGGTCCATCAGTTGGGATAGTTGGGGCATCATGGGCAATACGACATATGTTTGATATATTGGCAGTATTGCCTTAATTTCTCTTTTCGTTACAATATATATATGCCAGAGTATCATATGACACAAGCAAAAAAGAGCGAGCTTGAGATTGAATTAATAGAAAGAAAATCTGTAATAAGACCAACAATTTTAGATAAGTTAAAAGCCGCTAGGGAATTAGGAGATTTAAAAGAAAATGCTGAATATCATGTTACACGTGATGAACAAGGACGTAATGAATCACGTATTCGCGAAATTGAAGAACTCCTTAAATTTTCGCGTGTTGTTGAGAAATCTGATAATGGTACTATTGATTTAGCTTCGCATTTTTCAGTAAAAAAAGTTGGCGCTGATGAAGAAAAAGAATTTCTACTTGTTGGTCCTGCCGAAGCTGATTTTGCTAATGGCAAAATTGCGTCAACGTCGCCACTAGGGAGGGCTGTTATTGGCAAGTCAGTTGGTAATATTATTGAAGTTATGTCACCAAAAGGCGAGATTAAATATGAAATTACTAACGTCGAATAACTAAAAGCATGCTCTCACGGAGCGAGAGTGTTATAATGATTAAGGTATACTCTCGTTTCGCGAGAGTATTACATAAAAATATGGCTTCACTAGAAGAATTGCGCTCAGTGCGCATTGATAAAATGAAAAAACTTCGCGATGCTGGAATGGATCCATTTGCGTCGCGTTCAAGTCGTACTCACACGTTATCTGAAATTCAAAATAATTTTGAAGCACTAAGTTCTTCAAAAGAAATAGTAACAATTGCTGGACGTGCTATGGCTATCCGTGGTCAAGGAGCGATTCTTTTTATCCCTCTTTATGATGGGTCAGGAACTCTCCAGGCTGTTATCAAGGAGGATTCTCTTGCGGAGCAAGCATTTTCACTTTTTCAAGAATGTATTGATATTGGGGACTTTATAGAAGTAACTGGCACATTTTTTACTACACAACGCGGAGAACAAAGTATAGAAGTTACTGGATGGACAATATTAACAAAAGCAATACAACCATTACCTGACAAATGGCATGGTCTTGCTGACGATGATGAAAGATATCGCAAGCGCTACCTTGATATATTAATGAATCAAGAGTTACGTGATATTTTTGAAAAAAAGACAAAGTTTTGGCGTACAATGCGACGATTTTTTGAAGATGCAGGATTTATGGAAGTTGAAACACCAACACTTGAAGTAACTACTGGTGGTGCAGAGGCACGTCCATTTATTACTCATCATAATGATTTTGATATGGATGTGTATATGCGTATATCGGTTGGGGAATTGTGGCAGAAGAGACTTATGTCCGCTGGATTTCCTAAAACATTTGAAATAGGGCGCGTATATCGTAACGAAGGATCAAGTCCTGATCACTTGCAAGAGTTCACGAATATGGAATTCTATATGGCATATGCTAATTATGAAGATGGGATGAAACTTGTACGCGATCTTTATATTACACTTGCTAAAGAAGTTTTTGGTACAACTAAATTTACAACACGTGGTCATACATTTGATTTGTCTGATAAATGGGAAACAATTGAGTATGTAGAAGAAATTAAAAAGCAAACAGGCATTGATGTTCTTAATTCAACAGATAAAGAGATGAGCACCAAATTAGAAGAACTTGGGGTTACGTACAATGGAACAAATCGCGAACGGCTTATGGATACTCTCTGGAAGTACTGTCGTAAACAGATTTCTGGTCCAGTATTTGTTACACAATATCCAACTCTTGTTATGCCACTTGCGAAACGTGACACAAAGAATCAGTTACAAGCGCAATGTTTTAATGTTGTTATTGGAGGAAGTGAAGTAGGGAAAGGTTATTCTGAATTAAATGACCCAATTGACCAGAATGCTCGCTTTGAAGAACAACGAAAACTTATTGAAGCGGGCGACGAAGAGGCTATGATGCCAGATCAAGAGTTTGTTGAAATGTTAGAACATGGAATGCCACCAACATGCGGTTTCGGTGTCGGTGACCGTCTTTTTGCATTTCTAGTTGATAAACCTATTCGCGAAACAATATTATTTCCGCTTATGAGACCAAGAAGGAAAGAATAATTCATGATTAATCATCATAATTTAATATTCTTGATTAATGATTTTATTATGGCAATATAGTATACTGCATTTACAGTATGAAGACTGTGATTTTGCGTTTATGAATTCTCATAAAAGAAATGTTGCATATATTGATGGAGCGAATCTCCATAAAGCATCTCAATATCTTGGTTGGGATTTTGATTATGCTCGATTTCGGATATGGCTTTTTGATAAATATTCTGTAAAACAAGCGTACATCTTTCTTGGTATGGTACCTGAGTTCAAAAGTTTATATTCATATTTAAAATCATGTGGGTATATACTTATTTTCAAAGAAGTAGTTTATAGCAAACTTGGGAATATAAAAGGTAACTGTGATACTGATATAGTAGTGAGAGCTATGCAAGATGCATATGAGAATAGGTTTGATAACGTTGTTCTTGTTTCAAGTGATGGTGACTATGCTCCGTTGATAACATTTCTTATTATGAGGAATAAAATGGAAATTATACTTTCACCTTATAATACAAAAAAATGTTCAATACTTCTAAAAAGAACAGGCGCACGAATCGCATATATTACTGACCAACAAACAGTATTAGAAAAAGAAAAAACCCCCGATGTGGACAGAACCGCATAAGGGTCTTTTTCGTAAGAATACCTTATATATAGCATTTTAAATTTTATAAGTCAATTTTCTAAAGGTTGTGGAAAAGTCGTGGGACCGCTATAATAAACATATATGAAGTATTCTTTTATCGCCGTTGATATACAAAATGATTTTGCCACAGAAGGTGGAAAGTCCTATAGTCACAAGCCATCAATTGATTTCATGAAGAAGTATATTTTCCCATACTTTATTTTAAATAATATTAAAGTGAATGAAATTATTTCTGATTATCGCCAGCCACGTCCTGGAGATTCTGGTGATATGTGTCATCCTGGAACATGGGGTTACGAATCAGTAATGCCGGCAGAATTGCAAAAATCACTGTGGGTAAAGAACATGAATTCGCCTATATGGATAAGAGATAACGGAGGAGATGGGAATAAAAAACCTGGACTTCCTTTCCCTGATTCAAATGCTTTCGGTATATGGGTAGAAAGAAATATAGGTAAACCTAGTGAAGTACGACCAGTTGTATTTGGTCTTACAATTGATTGTTGCGTACTATGTACAGTACAAGAATTTCGTTGGCGTGGGTATGAACCCATTATTATATATGAAGCTGTTGATCATGCTAACGGTAATGAAGAAGATAAAAAAGCTGTTCTTGAGAAATCAGCTCTTCGTTGGTGGGCTGAAACAATTTTGTGGGAAGAGATGAAAGAAAGACTCAAAGAAAATTCATAATAAAAATCCGCCTCGTCTGACGAGGCGGATTTTTGTGTTATTTAATATATCTTCATAATATATTCGCTTAAAGTTTTTTCATCTATATATCCTTTCAATACATTTGATAGAAGATCAATTTTTATATAGTCCTCTAGAAAAGCAGTTGGACCACCAGTTGGTTGTCCTTTTCTTTGCCACTTTTCATATGCTTTCATAATTTCATCACGAGGAAATGATATTAGCACAATATCATCAATATGGTCTTCTGGGCGTAGCGCGTTTTTTACTCGTTCAATTTGCTTCTCTTTCTTTTCAAGAGTTTTTGTTGTTTCGTTAATTGTGAATTGAATTCCACGTTGCTCTTTTGGATGTGCCCTCTCTTCTAGAGTTTCAAATGTTTCTATCCCAACACCACGAGCATGATTAGTTCTTCGTA
>MFUQ01000018.1:17221-21168 GCA_001785725.1 Candidatus Nomurabacteria bacterium RIFCSPLOWO2_01_FULL_36_10b | reverse complement strand
TTCATAATCGCCTCGTTCTTCATTATCATTAATACGATACCCTTCATGTTTTATAATTTGACGATCATATAATTCAGATAGTTTACTACGCGCTTCTTTAACAAGATATTCTTTCCTTACTTGCCGTGGCACTGACTTATCAAGTTTATATGAAATGCCCCACGTTCCATCTGTCATAAGAGCACCTAGTGTAATTGGTACTGTTGCTCCATCAGAAGTTCTTACATTATACATGCCATTCTCATTGTTATAAGTTACAGTTTGCGCCCCGGCTTTCTCTAAAAGTGAATAAGATGCATCATCAATAGCGTGAAGATTATGTTTTAGAGTTTTCATTACATCCTGCTTTTCTTCTTGCCATTCAGTAATATCGTCAATTGCGTTAGATTCGTATTCATAAGGAATAATCCCATCTTTGAAATTAATGTCAGGATTCCAATCCTTTCGTATGAAATTATTAAAGTTAGTTTCCATAACATATATCATAGTATCACATTTTTCTTAAAAAAACGTGGAACATAGTGTCCCACGCCAATACTGACTTATCCACATATAAACATACTTATCCACCTTATTCACATTTTCCACAGAATGCACATGTTGTGGAACATAGTGGGATAGAATATAATTTCAGTGGGATGAAGTGGGAAACAATGAAACATTCAAAAATCTTACTTCTCGTGAAACGAGAATAGGGAAAAGAAGAAAGAAATTGTTTCACATCATCGCAGATTACGATACGGTGTTCCTCTCGTGTGTGCCATAGACATCTCATATTAGCAGGGACATCGTACCGTAGTCTGCGACTTCATTTCAAATATCACATATGTTGATTGGCGAATACATACATACAATGGACAGCAAACATCGCTTGTCATTGCCATCAAAGTTCCGTAAGGAGCTTGGCAAAGTTGTAGTTGTAACTCGTGGGCTTGATCATTGTCTATTTATATACTCGCGCAACGAGTGGAAAAAGTTCACAACATCTTTGGGTGAGCTTTCAATGGGGCAATCTGATAGCCGTGCGTTGAATAGATTTCTCTTAGGTGGCGCTGTTGAAGTTGAGGTCGATCACAGTGGTCGCATACTTGTTCCAGATTTTCTCACATCATTCGCTGGATTAGACGAAAAGGTAATTGTAACAGGCGTTAATAATCGAGTTGAGTTATGGGATGAGAAAGCATGGCGCACATATACATCTACGGTAGAGAAACAAGCGGATGCGCTAGCTGAGAGATTGGGTGATATCGGGATGGTTTAGGAGCTCTGAGCTCTCTCTTCCTCGCAGAGCTCGAGGAGGTGAGTACTCATAGCTTCACCGCTATGGAACATAAACCAGTTCTTTTACATGAAGTCATTGCGAACCTCAGTATACACTCTGACGGTATTTACGTAGATGGAACGCTCGGAGCAGGAGGACATGCAAGTGCCATTGTAGAGCAACTCTCCACACGTGGACGATTAATTGCATGTGACCTTGACCCGCTTGCGATAAGTCATGGAGAAAATATATTCAGAGATGCACACAATGTTACGTTGGTACGCGATTCATTCAAGCATATCCCAGAAATATTGGGCACTAATCATATTAACCAAGTGGACGGCATACTACTTGATTTAGGATGGAACAGTGACCAATTTACTGATGCATCTAGGGGCTTTTCTTTTCAAGAAGATGGCCCGCTAGACATGACGTTTGATCAAGCGAGCGACTCTCCTGATCGATTAACGGCATCAATTATTATAAATACATGGGACGAGAGGGAATTAGCAGACACCCTCTACAAATATGCTGATGAAGGTTTTTCTAGACGTATTGCGCAAGCAATTGTTGAAAATAGGAAAAAGTCTCCGATTATTTCTACAACAGAGCTCGCTAAGATTATTACGGATGCGGTTCCGGCTTTCTACCGTCACAGACGTATTCATCCAGCGACAAAGACATTCCAAGCATTACGTATTGCTGTAAACGACGAGACTAATGTACTTGAATCAAGCATAACTAATCTTGTTAAGAAGTTACGACAAGGAGGAAGATTACTTATAATCACATTTCATAGTATTGAGGACCGTATTGTAAAGCGCGCATTTAGAGAATTAGAAAATGATGGTTATGGTAATTGTGTCATTAAAAGGGGAATTACAGCATCTGCTTCTGAGATAAGTCAAAACCCTCGTTCGCGTAGCGCAAGACTTCGTATATTTGAAAAAAATAATACATATGAATAGATGCTTAACACAACAATCTCATCAGACATGGATTTCTTCACTTACATCACGCACATTGATGAGCATGTCTTTGGTTTTTCTTGTTTTGGTAGTTGGTGTTTATATGTATACTCTCATTTCTACTATGATGATTGCAAATCAAAAACGAGTGTTAGATACTAATATACAACGTCTTGCTTCAACGTTATCTTATGATGAAATGGCATATATGAATATCTCTGGAGTATTGGCTAAGGAGTATATTAATGAGTATGGGTTTGAGCAAGCTAATAATGTATACTTTGTAGCGCGTGGCACTCGCCCACAAAATGTTGCCTTCGCAACACAAACGCGTTAATTTTGTACATTATATAATTTGTACTTGTAATGATGTATGACAGCATCTTCTCCGTTTCCACAATCTCCGTATATTTTTCATAAAAGACTCCGTTGGATATACGGTGTTTTTATTATAATTGCATTAGTTTTAATATATAAACTCGCAAGTTTGCAACTTATACATGGGAATTATTACTATAATGAAGCAATAGATAATTATATAGTAAAGACAGATACTTTTCTTGAAAGAGGTAATATCTATTTTGAGGATAAAGAAGGCAATCATATATCTGCCGCAACAGTCCAGACAGGGTATCGTGTTTTAATTAATCCTACAAAAGTACTTGATCCGGAAAAATTATTTTCATCACTTACTCCATATTTATCTCTTGAGCATGATTATTTTATTTCTCAAGCAACAAAAGTGGATGATAAACGAGAAGTTATAGCAGAACGTGTTGATGATAAAATTGGAGAAAAATTACGTGATGCTAATTTAATTAAAGATGTTGTTATCCTTGAACGAGACCAGTGGCGATATTATCCAGCACTTAATCACGGAGCTCATGCAATTGGTTTTCTCGCATATGATGATACCGGGACACACCTTGAAGGCAGATATGGATTAGAGAAATTCTATGACAAAGTATTAACTCATGAGAACGATGGATTATACGTTAATTTCTTTGCGCAAATTTTTTCTGATATTGGAGATACTCTTGCTAGCCCAACAGAACGTGATGGCGATATAATAACAACAATAGAACCGCAAGTGCAAGCATTTTTAGATGATACATTATCTGAAGCTGTTGAACGATGGAAAGCAGATTATGGTGGCGCTATTATTATGGACTCAAAGACAGGCGCATTGCGCGCAATGAGTGTTTACCCATCATTTGATCTTAATAATTTTAAAAATGTAGAGAATAATAATGTATTTAATAATCCGCTCGTTGGTAGTGTCTTTGAGATGGGATCAATTATCAAACCGCTTATAATGTCTATGGCATTTGACCACGGTGTTGTAACTCCCTCAACTAAATATACGGATTTAGGGTCTGTTGTTGTCGCTGATAGAACAATAAATAATTTTGACCATAAAGCTCGTGGTACTGTGAACATGGAAGAAGTTCTTAAACAATCGCTAAACACTGGTATGGTTTTTGTTATGCAAAAGATGGATAAGAAGAAAGTCAAAGATAAAATATATGAATTAGGATTTGGAGAAAAAACAGGTATTGATTTACCTAGTGAAACATCAGGACTTTTGAAAAATCTTGATTCATTGCGTGATGTTGAATATGCTAACGTTTCCTTTGGCCAAGGTATGGCCGTAACACCGATTGCAACTGTGCGCGCTTTGGGGGTAATAGCTAATCATGGCATTCTTACGAACCCTC
>MFUQ01000018.1:15340-17195 GCA_001785725.1 Candidatus Nomurabacteria bacterium RIFCSPLOWO2_01_FULL_36_10b | reverse complement strand
GATGGTTTCTCAAAAAATATTGAGCCGGAGTTGGAACAAAAAAGAATTTTTTCTGAATCAACGATAGAGGATATAACTACTATACTTGTAAAACTTGCTGATACTTCATTCAAAGGGAATTACCCTCAACTTGATAAATACAGCATTGCGGCAAAAACAGGAACTGCACAAGTTGCCAACCAAAGTGGTGGTGGATATTATGACGACCGGAATCTCCATTCATTCTTTGGTTTTTTCCCAGCATACGAACCAAGATACGTTGTTTTCTTCTACCTAATGTATCCAAAAGGCGTACGTTATTCATCGGAAACATTATCCGGGCCTTTTATGGATACAGCGCAATTCATTATTAATTATTACGATATTTCTCCCGATAGGATGATAGTGCAGTGATTTTTCTAACTCGCGCAAAGCGCGAGTTATGCAACTATTAATAAAAATTATCAAATTGTTCCCATGCTCTAGTTACAGATTCTTCTGTCCCCAAGAAACACGTTTGTATCTCACTATCGCCAAGACAATGTTTTGGTTTTTGAGTTCCAAGTGTAATAGATTTTGGAATAGTAACAATCATGCTTTCTCCACTAGGTGAGATGTAACCAATGAATACTCCTTCAGTGAACATAATTGATCCAAATGTATATTCTTCTGGGACAAAACTAGGGCGCTGTGGCTCTTCGTCTATTATTGTAGATTCATTTTGTTTAATATTATCTTGTGGCATATTGCCATCATTATCACCATTACTATTATTATTTCCTTCACCACCAGAAGGATTAGTAACAAGAGAAAGAACATTTGGATACCCCTGTTCATTTAATTGATTAATAATAATTTCATAAGCTACAAGTGTTTCTTCATCATTGCTTTTTGTAAATAATGTAGTTTTATTATCACATCTAACATAATCTTCAATATTTTCACATCCAGGATATTGGTATCCTCCCAATGTAATTACTTGTTGGACATCAAGTGTAGCGTCTGGATTTCTTGGACGGAACATGTAGCCAACAATTTCTGGATTTTCTCCAGCTTCCTCCATAGCGGGAGTGCTGTGATATTCAGGTGTCATTATCCATCCTATAGGTAAAAGTATTTGTGTGTTTCTATAAAGCGTAACGCGTTGTTGGTTATTTTCTTGCTGGATTGTTTTATTGTGATATTCAACGGCCTTCTTTAATAATTGCTCGTTAGTTACCATTTTCCATGCTATTAGGATTATAATAATAACTATAATCCCAATTACGAGTACCAGAACCTTATATACTGCTGAACGTTGCTCTTGCATATAAAACATAGTATGCCACAGAATGATTGGAAAAGAAATAAAATAAAAAACCAACCCTGGCGAGCGCCAGAGTTGGGGGAATGGAACTTAGAGAACTTGCTCGACCCCCAAAGGGGTTGGGGAGAAGAGCACTTATTAATTATGTTACTCTTATGTTTATTCTAAGTCAATGTTTTTGTAATTAATTTTTTGCCTTGACTCCCATTGACATTTAAGCTATTCTGTTTCAGATAGTTTTATTCTTTTAAATCATTTAATTAAAGAAAAAAATGTTAATACATGATCAAATCCGGACAGTCATCTGCTCATACCAGAAGTTATTTCTGGATAAAAAAGATATTGAAAAAGCTCGTTGCCCAAAAGACAAGCTTCTTCCAAGCGTTGACTTAGCTTTGTCTCATGTCTTTTGTATGTTGGATGACGTAGAAAGGCTTGTAATGGAGAACAAAATCGGAGAAGCGCTTAATCTTCTTGGTTTTGTGCAAGGCATTTTGTTCCACAATCGCCTCTATACATTAGAAGAGATTGCGATGCACAACAAAATGCCGGGTGTTACCGAAGACAAAA
>MFUQ01000018.1:13810-15329 GCA_001785725.1 Candidatus Nomurabacteria bacterium RIFCSPLOWO2_01_FULL_36_10b | reverse complement strand
TATCCCCGACATGAGAGGGCCTGCTATTAAGATAAAGCAGGCTTTTTTATTTAATTGACTACACTTTACAATAATGTTACAAATACTGTGATATTTCCGTTATTTCTTTGCAAAACAAAACAATTTTTTATGGAAAATTTGAAGCAACAGATGATAAATATTATGCTTAAGAATGGCATAATTAAAACAAATTTTGTGCATCCATTCACTTTAAAATCGGGAATCAAAAGTCCCATTTACTGTAATCTACGAGAGATTATGGCGTACCCATATCTCTTGAAACTTGTCATAAGCTCTTTCAAAGAGCAGTTTGTAAATGGTGGACTTTTTGATGTAATTATGGGTGTACACTCTGGAGCCGCTGTATATGCTGATTGTTTAGCATATGTATTGTGGAGGCCATTGGCATATGTTCGTCCAGATGTTAAGGCCCATGGTCTTAAAAAACAGATTGAGGGAGCGTCGGTACTTGGGAAAAGTATCTTTTTGATTGAAGATGTTATCTCAACCGGTGGGAGTATAATAAATGATGCAGAGATTATTTTGAAAGCCGGGGCAACTTCTGTTTCTTGCCACTCCATATTTTCATACGAGATGGAAAAGGCAAAAGAAGAATTTGCCAACGCAAGTCTCTCTTACTCATCTCTGCTTACAATTCAGGATGTGTTGCTAGAGCTAAAAGAAACTGGTAACACAGGATACGAAATACTGAAATCATGGTTCACTGACCCAAAAAACTGGTTCAAAACATGGTTTCCCAAAGTATGAAAAAACAAATATTGGTCCACAAAACCTCGCAAATTAGCGGGGTTTTGAATTGATATAATAAAGAATAATTTTTCGCAAAATTTGCCACTTTTAAATTGTAATGGCTTTATTTTCTTTTTACTTCCATATAGATATTTCTCTATGTTATTATGTATAGACTATTATCAATACATCATTTTTATAAAGAAAAATATATGAGCAACACAGCATCAAATTTGAAAATAGAAGGCGTAAAAAAGAGAAGTGGCGAAATTCAGAAATTTGACGTAGAAAAAATTGTAACAGCAATCAGCAAAGCGATGTTTTCTGTTGACCATGGCAATTCAGAAGATGCACGCAATGTAGCTCTCCATGTAGTGGAAAATATAAAAATTAGATTTGTTAAAGACGGCCAGTCAGGTACAAACCTGTGTCCTTCAGTAGAAGAAATACAAGATATTGTTGAAGAAACATTAATGACAAGTCAATTTCATGATGTTGCAAAATCATACATTCTCTATCGTCAAGAACACGCTAATCTTCGCAGGCGTGATATTTTTAAAAAGCGCACAAATCTAAAGCCGTATGAATATCCCGAGCTGTACGAGTATGTGAAAGCAATACGGCATTCATATTGGATACACACAGAATTTAACTACACTAGTGATATCCAGGATTTCAAGGTGAATGTTAATGATAAAGAAAGAAGCGCCATGAAAAACGCGATGCTTGCTATCGCTCAGATTGAGGTGGCTGTAAAAACATTCTGGGG
>MFUQ01000018.1:0-13711 GCA_001785725.1 Candidatus Nomurabacteria bacterium RIFCSPLOWO2_01_FULL_36_10b | reverse complement strand
GAATACGCTCAATCAATTTTGCTTTTTTCACTTTTTATTGAGCATGTATCACTTTTTTCCCAGTTTCTTATCATGATGTCGTTTAATAAGCATAAGAATTTATTTAAGGGCATTTCAAATGCAGTCGAAGCAACTTCCAAAGAAGAACAGATTCATGGTCTTTTTGGCATAGATGTCATTAACATTATCAAAGATGAACATCCAGAATGGTTTGACAAAGAGTACGAAAACGCAATCGTAGAATCCTGCCACGAGGCCTTTGAATCTGAAAAAGAGGTGATCGATTGGATTCTCGAGAAGGGAGAGATAGATTTTATGCCAAAGAACGTTATTCTTGAGTTTATAAAAAACAGATTTAATAATTCTCTTGCTGCTATAGGCATAAATCGAATATTCGAAGTTGACTCCTCTGTTCTAGAGAAAACAGACTGGTTTGATGATGAGGTAATTGCAACCAAACATGGCGATTTCTTTGTAAAAAGGTCGATCAATTATAATAAACGAAATCAGAGCGTTACAGGCGACGATCTTTTTTAAAACAATACTATATGAATTGGCTAAACGAACACAGCAGACTATTTTTATATAAGGGGTATCTTAAAGACGGGATAACCGCTGAGGAGCGTATCAAGCAAATTGCAGACACAGCAGAAAAAATTCTCAATAAACATGGTTTTTCAGAGAAATTTTATGACTACATGTCTCGAGGATACTATTCTCTCGCATCTCCAATCTGGTCTAATTTCGGTTTGTCGAAGGGTTTTCCAATAAGTTGTTTTTCTTCATATCTTGGCGATGATATGGGACAGATTCTATTTACACAGGCGGAAGTCGGTATGATGAGCAAGTACGGAGGCGGTACGGCCGGCTACTTTGGTGATCTACGCCATAGAGGCGCGACTATAAAAGACAATGGCGTATCTTCTGGCGCAGTGCATTTCATGCGCCTGTTTGAAACAATGGTAAACGTGGTAAGTCAGGGATCTGTAAGACGCGGACATTTTGCTCCGTACTTACCGGTAGAGCATAAAGATATAAACGAATTTTTGGAAATAGGAACAGAGGGCAACCCGATTCAAGAGCTTACTTATGGTGTCACCGTCACTGACGAATGGCTGAATCAGATGATCAGCGGAGATCAGGAGAAAAGAGATATTTGGGCAAAAATTTTGGCTCGTCGGAGACAAATTGGATACCCCTATATTTTTTTTACCGATACTGTCAACAGAAACACAGTGGACGTGTATAAGGATAAAAAATTAAAGATACTTGCAAGCAATTTATGCTCTGAAATATTGTTGCCCTCAAATGAAGAATGGTCTTTTGTATGTGACTTATCTTCCCTAAATCTGCTTTATTACGAAGAATGGGAAAATACTGATGCGGTTGAGGTACTTGTTTGCTTTCTTGATGCTGTGATGAGCGACTTTATAAGTCGACTGGAAGAATTCCATGACAATGGTGATTTGCACAAAAAACAGATCTTTTCGTTCATGGAGCGGGCATATAACTTTGCTAAGGCGCACAGAGCATTGGGAGTTGGGGTGCTTGGCTGGCATTCTCTTCTGCAAAGCAAAATGATATCTTTTGAAAGTGATGAGGCGCAGGAATTAAACAGGAAAATTTTTGAAAGTATCAAAGAACAATGTTACAAGGCATCTGAAAAATTAGCCCAAGAATACGGTGAGCCCGAGATTCTCAAGGGATACGGAAGGAGAAATACCACGCTCTTAGCTGTCGCCCCCACCACTTCATCAGCGTTCATTCTTGGGCAAGTATCGCAGAGCATTGAGCCGATATGGTCAAATTGCTATGTAAAGGACATAGACAAGATGAAAGTTACCATCAAAAATCCACTTCTTGAAAAGTTACTGGATAAAAAAAATATCAATACTCGAGAAATCTGGCAGAGTATCAGAGACAGCGACGGGTCTGTTCAGCACTTGAGCGAGTTATCTGAAGAAGAGAAAAAAGTATTTCGAACTTTTTCAGAAATAGACCAAAAGGTCGTTATTGAACAGGCAGCTGTGAGACAAAAGTACATAGACCAAGGTCAGTCACTGAATATAATGATTGATCCTGAGATGTCTACAAAAGAGGTCAATGCTCTTTATCTCCATGCCTGGAAGCTTGGGATAAAAACGCTTTATTACCAGCACAGCATGAATGCTGCGCAGCAGTTTGGCCGAAAGAAATTACAAGAAAATAAAAAACAAGACGTCACAGTGGTGCATACAGGCGAAAATGTCTGCATCTCATGTGAATCATAAATATATGAAAATCGACGTACATATTGAAAAATTTATCTTATCCGCTGATTCCAAAGCTCTTGCTACTTATGGTAAAAACCTAAATGTTGTGCCAGTATCTTCAGTCAAAGTCGTTAATGGTAATATCTGGCTCATAAATTATTTCATGGATAAAACGCTAACCAACATTCTAATCAACCAATCAGTAGCTTTCGTATGCTGGAAAAAAATGATGGGATATCAAATAAAGGGCACCGCTGAATACAAAACAGAAGGCGAAGATTTTAACAATGCCATAGAATGGATCAAGGAAATATTACCAGAAAGGGTTGTAAAGGGATTGGTCATACTTATACCAGAGGAAATACACGATATTGCGCCAGCAAAAGATACATTGAAGGAATTCCAGGCATCTGGAAATTAAAACGTTTCGAAATGTGACCCCACGGGGAATTGAACCCCGGTTTCATCCGTGAGAGGGATGTGTCCTAGCCGCTAGACGATGAGGCCTAAAAGTATTTTATTCTTCAAGCAACGGGCGTTCAACAGTATCAAGCTCTATATCTATTGATTCGCCTGTTATACGTGTAACATCTTTATCAATTTTTTTCAACTCATTATTAGATAAATTATAATGGTTAACAACAGTACCAAGATTCTTGCCTAGTTTATCATGATATTCCTCATACGCTTTTATATGCTTTCCAAGTTCTCCAACACGCTTTTGAATCTCTTTCGCTGATTCTTCTATTTGCAACGCTTTCAATCCCTGTAATACGGTTTGGAGAAATGCTAGGAATGATGTTGGGGATACAATAAGAACATTTTTGCTAAAAGCGTATTCAATCATATCTTGCGTATTTACTTTCATAGCGCCAATCTCGTTTACGAGAAGGTCATAATATATTGCTTCATGAGGAATAAACATGAAAGCAAAGTCCATAGTTCCATTGGCTGGTTGTATATACTTACTTGTTTCATCAATTCTATTTTTTAGGTCTTGTTTAAAAGCTTTTTCAAGTCGTTCCTGCTCTGCGGGGTCATGTGTTACTGTTAGGCGATTATAATTTTCAAGAGAGAATTTTGAATCAATTGGAATAACTTTGTCTTTTACCATTACAACAGCGTCAACAATCGTTCCATCTGGGAATGGATACTGCATGTGATACGAGCCGGGTGGCAGAACATTCTTTAACGTCGTTTCCAAATAATATTCACCAAGAATCCCGCGCTGTTTTGGATTTTTTAGTATATCCTGTAGATTTTTAAGTTGGTCAGCGAATGAAAGAACTTGTTTGCCAGTTTCTTTTACTTCAGTAATTTCACGTGTAATCTCACGCACAAGTTTTTGTGATTCTCCAAATTGTTGTTGGAGAGACATATTATGATGTTGTAGAGATTCATTGAGCACCTTAGACGACTCGCCAAGTCGCTCATCAACGCGATGTGTAAGGTCTTGCATGTGTTGTAATAACAGTTGCATTCCTTGATTTTGTTCTGCAACTTCAGCTGGGTGCTTTTTCTTAAGCACTGCAACAAGCACTATAATGAGAAGTGCTATTAGAACAATACCAATAATTATTACTGCGATTTGCATAGTGTCAGTATAGTATATCTTCTCTTTTTATGGAAATGAAAAATCCCTGCCATCAGGCATGGATCTTTCTTCATTGTTATATAGGGCTTACCGGTTGTGCTTCAACAATTATGCCGTCCATATCATGGACGCCAATTAGTATACCGCCTGCTCTGTAAATAAGCACAACCATGCGTTTGTTCTCATCTTTTTTAAATTTGAGAACATGATTTGTAATTGTTCCTCTTATTTTTTTTGCACTTTCTTCAAAACATATATACCCATTGCTTTTGTATATATTTTTGATTGCTCCAATAAGATCATTTATTTTGCAAATTTTCACACGCATGAATTCAAGGAACAGCCCCTGCTCCTGTTGTAATTCTTCCATTGTACCAAAATATGGACGCAACCTTTCCATTAACATACAACCTCCTTTTTAAAGTTATTTTCTTTAACTATATTTTCTTTAATGACATTGTCAAATTATTTATGCAGTTGCATTAACGACGTTTGAGTTTTCAGAATGTTTAGTAACGAGATATTTGTAAACCAATGCTGATGCGATTGTTGTAAGAGGGAAGGTAATCAGTAACCCAAGACCAATTGGAATGGCACCCAATATTAAAAGCAAGATGCACACAAGTCCAAAGACAAAGATTTTCCAACGGTGCCCCTTTGTAATTTTCTGACTGTATTTTAATGATTCAATTGGGCCCATTCGTTTATCAATTATTCCAAATGAATAGAAGTAGAATGTTGTAAGGGCAATAATACCTGGGATGATAAGTAGAATTGTACCAATCATATTAATTAAGCCAAATATGAGTGACGCAATAATATAGTAAAGTATTATACGTGCGTCCACTTCTTTTATAGTTTGTTTAAATGAAGGTTTTTCGTTATTAATAGCCAAGAGCGTATATTTTATTAATAAAGGAGTAACAATTATGCTTAATAGAGATACTGGAATACCTGCGATTTCCAATATTAATATTATTACGACAAATAAAATAAAGCCCCAAGCATCTTTCTTATAGATACCCCAAGATTTTTTAAATATATCGTTGATTAAGAATGTTGTTTGTGTAGTCATAATAATGCGAATGTATCACGTTTTTAAGAAATGTTCAAGAGTGTGGATCCAATCAGCTTCACTATCTGGATTCTCTGATTGGCGTTTTTGAGTTAGGAGCCACTGAAGATATCCCGGGTCTTCTACCGCAACATCCGCCACACGCTTTCCATTGTGTTTACCAAATGCAAACTTGCCAATAAGCATTGGTTCTTTAGAAATCCTCATCATCTCTTCTATAATAGCTTCATCAGAAATATCTATTCCCCCTCCTTTGGAGGGGGTTAGGGGGAGGCCTACATTCGAATTGGTTAGGGGGAGGCCTACATTCGAATTGGCGATGGGTAGCCCTCTCATCTTTTTCAAAAGACGTTTAAAAAGAAGCTCAAGTATAATTACATCGCCTTTTGCGTCATGAGCTTCAATTTTTTCAGAAGTATCTTTATCAAGTTCAAGAAGATAGCGTAAGTATTGAAGATTATGTTTTTCCATAATCATATCTGGATCTAAAAAGCGTACAAGACGAAGAGTGTCAATGCTATTTGCAGGGCGAATGTTCTCACGTTTAAGAATAGCAACATCAAATTGGGCATTGTGGCAGATAACAACTGTATTCTCTTCTTCAAGAAGATGTTTGGTTGTCTCATATTCAGGACTTTCTATGAAAAGTGGTTTGTCCGCGACCATTTCACTAGTTATATGATGCACTGCCATAGAACCTATTGATATTGGAACAGGCGGTTTGTAGAAATGATTAAAAAGAGATTCCATTGGCTCGTCAAGTTTTTTATATGCCAATTGGCATAGACGATCAGTGTTCTCTTTACCAGTTGTTTCTGTGTCTAGAAAGACAAGTGTGTATTTCATATATAAATATGGTATCATATTCTCTGTATTAGTTCATATCCGCCTCTGGCGGATTAGATTAAAATTATTGTATTTATGTTATTGCAACAACAGATAAAAGAAGATATGAAGAGTGCTATGAAAGCAAAAGAGCAAGAGAAGCTTATGGCAATTCGTGGTGTTATGGCGTCTATGACAAATAAATTAGTTGAACTTGGTCGTATGCCAACTGATGAATTGTCAGATGATGAAGTACTTGCGGTTATTAGAACAGAAGTAAAACGCCGCAAGGATTCTATACAACAATTCGGTGATGCTGGTCGTGATGATTTAGTCGCTGGTGAAAAAGCCGAGCTTGTAGTACTTGAAGCATATTTGCCAGCAATGATGAGTCAAGATGCAATTCGCACAATTGCAATACAAAAGAAAGAAGAACTTGGCATTACAGATAAGTCGCAAATGGGTAAGTTTGTTGGTACACTTATGGGTGAGTTAAAGGGTAAAGCTGATGGCACTGATGTTAAAGCCGTTGTTGAAAGTTTATTTTAGTAATTAATAATAATTATCAATTTATTTATAATATATTTTTATATGTTCGCTATCATAAAAGTTATTTTATACGCTCTTCTGATTATTGGAATCTCGTATGTTGTCCCAGGTATTTCCATAGCTGGATTTTGGCCAACAGCAGTTATTACAGGACTTGCTTTCGCACTATTGAATGCAATTGTGCGAGCGCTTTTGCCTGACTCATTTCTTTTTATATTCATTGCAATTATATTAAACGCTATCGCTTTTTGGGTTTTAGCGCGTTACATTCCAGGATTTGATGTAAACTCAATTATGGCCGCTGTAATTGGTTCAATTATTGCATCTATTGGAGTATGGATTATTAATCAATTATTGTAATGTTTTCTCCAAAAAAGAGAAAGAAAATAGCAACTCATAACGGCAGTTTTCATGCCGATGATATTTTTGCGTGCGCGACGCTTCTGTTATGGTTAGATATTCATAATGAAGAAGGAGAAATTATTCGTACTCGTGATGAGAAGATTATTGCAGAATGTGATTATGTTATTGATGTTGGTGGCGTTTACAATCATGATGATAAACATTATGACCACCATCAGACAGATGGCGCGGGATATCATACACAAAGTAAAATTCTTTACGCTTCGTTTGGTTTGGTGTGGGAACATTACGGTTTGTTATTATGCGAAGGAGATGAAAGGGTCTGGCGTGACATAGAACGACGTTTAGTTATGTCTGTTGATGCTCCAGATAATGGCATTACATTGTATGAAGTAAATGACAATGGAATTGTCCCATATACTATTGGAGATGCATTAAGCAGTTTTCTGCCAACTCCAAGTGAAGATGACAATCGTGATGTAACATTCTTATCTCTTGTTGATTTTGCGAAGTCACTTATTCAGCGCACGATTAAACGCACAATAGAAAAGTATAAAGGCATTGATGACGTGATATCTGTTTATAATAATTTAGATAATAAAGAGATTGTTATTGTGCAGAATCCTTACTCACGTACTGATATGCAAGAAATACTTTCTACTGACGAAGCAGAACTTCCAGATACATTTTATATTATTTTCCCAAATGGAGCAGATGCAGAATGGCGGATACTTGGTTTACGTGTACGTCATAAAGGATTCACTTTACGCAAAGCGCTTCCATTAGAATGGCGAGGTCTTGTTGGGCAAGAATTGCAAAAAGTGACTGGCGTTTCTACTGCGCAATTTTGTCACAGAACAGGATTTATGTGCATTGCCAGTTCTCGCGAAGGTGCCATAAGTCTTGCACAGCAAGCCATTGACAATTAAAATGTTTGGTATATACTTATTATGTAAGAAGTTCTCATAGTATTAAAGCTCCGTCTGCCACTTGGCGACGGAGTTTTTTTACAGCAAACCATTGATAATTAAAATGCTTGGTCTTGACATTGATTATTAAAGGATTATATTGATTGTAATAGTTTTTTCCACATATTTTTAAGAAGTTGCCCCAGTTGTGAGGGGTGGCTTCTTTTTTCTGCTCATTCCGGGTAACGGGCTCATAACCCAACGGATTCGGATGAGCTAGGGGCCCCCTTGATTCTACTGGATATATACAGTATGAATCGGTGGCCCTTATTTTTTGGCAAAAAGTTTCTTTTTGTGTAGTATAGAAAGATATGGCATTTGTTGATGAAATACAATTACACATAATCGCTGGGAAGGGGGGCGATGGTGTTGTTCGTTGGCGACATGAAAAAGGTAAACCAAAAAGTGGACCTGGTGGTGGAAATGGTGGGCGCGGTGGAGATGTCCGCGTTATTGCCGTTCGCGATCTTGGGTATCTTGATACGTATCGTCATGTAAAGAACTTGTGCGCGGAAGATGGCGGAGATGGAGAAAGTGATGGATGTGAAGGTAAAAATGGCGATGTGCTGATTGTTAAAGTTCCTGTTGGTAGTATTGTTACTAATCTTTCAACAGACGAAGTTATAGAGTTAAATAAAGAAGGTGAAGAGAAATTAATTTTACGTGGTGGTAGAAATGGGATGGGGAATGAGCATTTTAAAAACTCTCGTAATGTAAGTCCAACCGAATCAACGCTTGGGACATTGGGTGAAGAATCTAATTTTTTAATTGAATTACGTCTTATAGCAGACATAGGTCTTGTTGGTTTGCCAAGTGCTGGCAAGTCATCACTTCTTAATGCTCTAACTAATGCGCGGTCAAAAGTAGCAGAATATCATTTTACTACTTTAGAACCATATCTTGGAGTTTTAGGAAATGGCGCTGTTATTGCAGATATCCCCGGTATCATTGAAGGTGCCAATGAAGGGAGGGGACTTGGTGCAAAATTTCTACGTCATATTGAGCGTACTCATATTCTTGCCCACATTATTTCATGCGAAAGTGGTGATACTAATACTATTGTTAAAGATTATAATACAATTCGTAATGAGCTAACTAAATATGGTCGTGGTCTTTCTGATAAGAAAGAAATTATTGTTTTGTCTAAAGTAGATATGATTGATGATATTAAACGTAATGATATTATAACTAAACTTACAGATGAGGTTGGGAATACGGTAATCCCAGTATCAGTATACGATGACGTTTTAATAAAGAAGCTTCACGATGCCTTTGTGAAATTGATATAAATAAAGGAGGCGTCTTGCGCCTCCAGTTTTTCCTTTTTCTGAATATTAAAAAAATAAACAGAATGATCAAAGAAGTTATCATTGGCTTTTTTGTTTTTTATATTGTATCACATTGTAGATTTTTTGGGAAAAGAGAAAGCGCCCAGATTCGCAATGTGTTCAGCGGAGGCATCCGTTTCAAAACACATACGAGAGGGCGCTTTCATGCACCGAAAAAAGAACGATTCAACCTATTCTACTATGATAACATAGAGTCATATGTTTTGTCAACAAAAAACACAGCAGGGCGCATTGCCCTGCTGATCGCCAAAAGGAGAGCTGGGGTCCTCCTTTCTTTAATTAAGTTAAATATAGGATATTAATGTATGAAAGTCAAAAATTTACGGTACTTTAATTTTTCTTTTCCCTATTTTTATAATTTCTGCTATACTTCTTTAACATTATTATGTCAGATAATTCACGAACATATTATCCAACAATAGGGCTTGAAATTCATGCCGAATTAGCGACGAATACCAAAATGTTCTGTCGTTGCGCGAATAACGCTTTTGATAGCGAGCCAAACGCGCATGTGTGTCCTGTATGTATGGCTCATCCTGGCACATTGCCTGTGCCGAATAAACAAGCGATAGAGCATGTCATTAATGTTGGTTTAGTAGTTAATGGAGAAGTCGCTAACTTTACAGAATTTGACCGCAAGAATTATTTTTATCCTGACATTCCAAAAGGATATCAAATTTCTCAATATAAATATCCAATTGTTTCTGGTGGAGAGTTGGCTGGAGTTAAGATTACACGCATTCATCTTGAAGAAGATACAGCAACATCACAGCATAGCGGAAATGTAAGTTTCATAAATTACAATCGCGCTGGGGTTCCACTTATGGAGCTTGTTACGGAACCGGTAATCCACAGCGCAGAACACGCGATGGAATTTGCAGAAGAGTTGCGGTTACTCTTGCGTACGCTTGGTGTGTCAAAAGCAAATATGGAATGCGGAGAAATGCGTGTTGAAGTAAATATATCTGTTTCTCCTGACAAAGAAAAATTTGGAACAAAAGTAGAAATTAAAAATCTGAACTCTTTTAATGTTGTAGGACGCGCTATCGCGTATGAGATAAAAAGAATGACTGATTTATACGAAGATGGGCGCGAGAATGAGATTGTTCAAGAAACTCGCGGTTGGGATGACACAAAACAAATTACATTTACACAGCGTCGCAAAGAGCAATCAGAAGATTATCGTTATTTCCCAGAGCCGGATATTCCAAAACTCTATCTTCATGAAATGTTTAATATAGATGAAATGAGACAAACATTACCAGAATTGCCAGAAGAAAAGAGAAATCGTTATCGTAATGAATATGGAATAAAAGATGAAGATATAGAATCGTATATTAATAGTCGTGAGCTAGCTGTACTTTTTGAAAATACTATTATTGCTTATCCAAATGACCGCGAGCTTGTAAAACTCACATCAAATTATATTACATCTGACTTAGTTGGCCTGATTAAAAAGGGTTCCTCCATTTTGGAAAATGGAGAAATCAAAGAAATTGATTTTATTAAGTATATTATTCCAGAGCACTTTGCAACGCTGATACAGATGATTGGCCGTGGGGATATTAGCTCACGTGGGGCAAAAGATATTTTAGCAATTCTAGCGACAGAAGGTGGTAATCCGGAAGTTATAGCAAAAGAAAAAGGACTTATTCAGCAACATGATGAAAGTGCATTGCGTAATATTGCGACGCGGGTCATTACAGAAAATCCTACCGTTGTTTCTGATTTTAAAGCAGGAAAAGAAAATGCGATTAAATTCCTTGTTGGGCAAGGTATGAAAGTAAGCAATGGAAGTGCTAATCCAACTATATTGGAGAAGATTTTGAGGGAGATGGTGTAACTACAAAAACAAATTATATGTATATCTTTTTAGATGAAAGTGGGGATCTGGGGTTTAGCAAGAAATCAAGCAAGTGGTTTTTGTTTACAATTGCAATTATTAATAATTATAGAGACTTAGAAAAAGTAACTGATAAGGTATGGAAAAAACTTCATCAGAAACATAAGCATATAAGCGAACTCCATGCATCACAAGAAAAAGATGGCACTAGGCGCAATGTTCTTAGTTTACTTGCAAATATTGATGACTTAAAAATAATGACAATTATTCTTAATAAAGAGAAAGTATATATTAATTTACAACAACAGAAAAATTATTTATATAATTATACAGCAAATCTTTTAATGGATAGGTTGCATAAAATAGGAATTCTTGGATTAGAAAAAGTCGCGTATCTTATTGTTGATCGTAAGGACACAAAAAGAAGATTGCGAGATAATTTTATACAGTATATTACTCAATCAATGCAAGAAAGGATACATATTGATTTCAAAATCAATTTACGCTCTTCTCATGATAACAAATCATTACAGAGTGTAGATTTTTTATCATGGGCCATTTTCAGAAAATATGAACATGGAGATTTCGAATTTTATGAGATTATTAGGGATAAGATTATTGACGAGAAATTATTATTTCCATAATAAGAAAAGCCCCTCGTTTTAACGGGTTGCCATCCGGTAACCCAACACGAGAGGTCTTACTTTCTGTGTTTTCATTATACTATATTTTACAATAATGTCTGTGGATAACTTTAACCTATAATAACCGTACTGTATCTACCTGTATCTGCCCACGTAGACAAATATGATATATAAGGTAAATAGATGAATAAGCAAGCATATGAGAGAGAAATATGCTATAATCAGTACATATTACTTATATGATAATCACATTTAACGGCGAACAATTTTTTAAAGTTCAGGCAGGGGATACTATAATTGCACTAAATCCTATCACTCCGGAAAAGGGCGAAAAGGTTACGCGTTTTGGCGCTGATATTGCCATTTCTACCGTTAATATAAATCGCTATAATGGTTTTGAAACAGTTACGTATGGCGATAAAGAACCGCTATGTATTGATGGTGCCGGGTCATATGAATCAGATGGACTTATGATTGATGGATTCAATACGACAAAGCCAGATGAAGATGGGAAAATAAATACTGTATACTCATTTGACTTTGATGATATGAAAATTGCATTTCTTGGTTCTGTGGTTGGTAAAGATATGTTGCCGCCAGATGCTCTTGAAGAAATTACAGATAGCGATATTGTTTTTGTGTCGATTACGGATTCTGATGCTCACAGTTTTGCTGTTTCTCTTGCGCCAAAAATTATTATTCCAATGGGATATACTGATATAAAAGATGAAGCATTGATTGAGTTCTTAAAAGATGCTGGCGCGGAGAAAACAGAAATAATGGAAAAGTTAACAATAAAACGTCACGATATTGAAACATTGACAGGACAAGTTTTTGTACTTGGTGTATAATAAAATAGTATGGTAATACAAAAAACACTCAATAATATAAGAAAGCAACCAGAACATGTACGAAAATATATTGCATATTGCGTTACTATTGTATGCGCTGTAATTTTAATTGGTATTTGGTTTTTATCAATTGCTAATCCTCGTTTTAATATTACAAAGACCGATATAGCTTCACTTAATGAGCAAGATTTTACTGTCATAAAAGATGGGATTTCTGACATCATAGAAAGAGCAGACATTGACTCTTTTCAAGATGGTCTACAAGAAAATAAAGCTAACACCGTTGCAGATGATTCTGAAGTATTAAATGATGAAACACAAACATTTCCTTCTGAACCAGAGCAATACCCGTGGGAGCAATAAAAAAACTAAGAAATAAAAAATATATCGCCATTCTGGCGATATTCTTATAGAATAGCGTCGTCTAATTTTTATGATACTAACATTATAGTAACTCGTCTCCGATGATGTTCTTTTTTGTGAATATATGATATAATACAAATATATATGTCGAGAAAAGAATCGAACGAATCGGGTATCATAATTCCAAAAAGAGACGCTGTGCGTCCGGTTAGTATTGTTGATGAAATGAAGCACTCTTTTATTGAATATGCTATGTCTGTTATAACGTCGCGGGCTCTTCCTGATGTTCGTGATGGTCTAAAACCAGTGCATCGTCGCATACTTTATGCTATGCATGACATGGGTTTAACTGCTGGCGCTAGATTCCGTAAGTCCGCGGCTATTGTCGGAGAAGTATTAGGTAAATATCATCCTCATGGTGATATATCTGTTTATGACGCAATGGTTACTGTGACTCAACCATTTTCATATCGTTATCCTCTTATTCTTGGTCAAGGAAACTTTGGTTCTATTGACGGCGACAGTCAGGCCGCTATGCGTTATACAGAAGCCAAGATGTCACGAATTTCAGGTGAATTATTGGCAGATTTAGATAAAGAGACAGTAGAATTTGGCCCGAATTATGATAGTACACGTACAGAGCCACTTGTATTGCCAGCATCAGTGCCAAATCTTTTATTGAATGGCGTTCTTGGAATTGCGGTTGGTATGGCAACAAATATTCCTCCACATAATTTAGGAGAAGTAATTGATGCGACAATTACGCTTATTGATAATCCAAAAGCAACGAATGAAGATCTTCTTGAGCATGTGCAAGGGCCTGATTTTCCGTTAGGAGGAATTGTATATAATAAAAAAGATATTGCTCAAGCTTATACAACTGGACGTGGTAGTGTTGTCGCCCGTGGCAACGCAGATATTGAAGAAACAAAAGCAGGGAAGTACCAAATTATAATTACATCATTACCTTATCGTGTGATTAGGTCAAATCTTATTATAAAAATAGCTGATCTTGTTCAAGAAAAGAAATTAAAA
>MFUQ01000017.1:2105-18542 GCA_001785725.1 Candidatus Nomurabacteria bacterium RIFCSPLOWO2_01_FULL_36_10b | reverse complement strand
TTTTCTATCAATCATCGCGTCATGTTGCTAACAAACAAGTTGGTTGTACTAACATTACAACAGTTTTGGATAATGGAGTTGTGTTGAACTAGTTGGTCTCCCCCTATCCCCCTCCAAAGGATGAGGTGCCCCACCAGAAAGGATTAGGCAAATGTGCATATCTTTTCTTTTGTTGTATCTCTGGTATACTATGTTTTGTATGATAAAAAAATATCTAACCGCTATTATTTCTACTTTAATTGTTATAGTGATTTTTGGTGTTGCTTATATAACAACAAAATATGTTGTGGCGTATAGTACTGTTGTTGAAACAGGGGCTGGCGCGACAGTAAGCATGGTGCTGTCGTCAAGTAATAAGCCAATCATTGTATATCAAGATAATATGGTTACAGGCAACTTAATGATTGATATTTGTGATGATTCATTATGTACATCCAGTGGTGTTACAACTGTTACACTTGATGGTAATAATAATAGTACAGGTTATTTTGACTTATTATTAGACCAAAATGGCTATCCTGTTGTAGCGTATGTTACTTCAACATCTGGTGTTAGCACATTGAAGCTAGTTTTTTGTCAGGATAGTTTGTGTTCGTCTATATCATCTCCAGTTACTCTTGATTCTTCAATTAATACAGACACAAACGTGTCTATAAGTGTTAACTCTTCTGGAATCCCAATTGTTGCATATCAGGATATTACAAATGAAATTAAAGTAGCAGTATGTGGAAATACGACATGCTCGTCTGGCAACACAACACAAATTCTAGATGCTGGTCCAATTTCTACTAATGCTGGTGTTTATATAGATATCCAACCATCAACAGATATTCCTTTTGTAAGTTATATTGATGCATCAAATACAATACTTAAATTAGCATACTGCGGTAACACAGCGTGTTCTTCTGGGAATACTATCGTAACTTTAGATACAAGTGCTGGTATAACAGTTGCGAATAATTCTTTTTCGTTTAATGCTTCTAACATTCCTACAGTTGCTTATGCAGATTCTACTGACCTAGCAATTTCTGTATGCTCTGATACAACATGTTCAGGAAATACAGAATATTATAATAGAGCTATCGGTTCTATAATATGGCCCAGTATTAATTTCAACGTATATCCAGTAATTGTTTATAATGATGGTACAGACATTAAATTAATGCAATGTGGAGATGCTATATGTACGCCGGCATCCGCTACTTATATAACACTTGATACTGGTGTTAATCCAAGTGGTGCGATAAGTTTTGTTTTTAGTCCAACATATATTCCATTTATAGCATTTTCAGATGGTGGAGATGTCACGTTGGGTTCATATTATGTCTCAATTATTATACAAGCTGGTGGATCAACTGATGTTATAGAAGGTGGCGCTACGGATACATTCACAGTTGAGTTATCTGACGCCCCAAGTGCTGATGTTACAGTAACGCTTGATACAGATAATGGGGAAGTAACATTAAATGGGCAAAGCGTGTCGCTAGATTTAACATTTACATCTCTTAATTTTGATACTCCCCAAACAGTTACAGTGGAAGCGATTGACGATACTGATGTTGAAGGAACACACTATGATTATATTGATTATATATTATCATCCGCCGATACAAATTATGATGGGATGTTCATTAATGATGAAATTACAGTTAACATTACTGACAATGATTCAATTTCTGTGATTGTTTCTAATGATACAAGAGGAGGCAATGTTCTGCGTCGTCTATTTCTAGATAAAGGCAATAATCGTATTCCATTAATCTGCCCTTACTTCATTGATTTTTTACGAAGAGGTGATAGAGATGGAGTAAGAGGGAAGCAAGATGTTGCTAAATTGCAGAACTTCTTAAATGAAAGAGGCCATATTATAAACAGCACATCACGAGGTATCTTTGGTCCTAAAACAGAAAAAGCTTTAAAGAGCTGGCAAGGTGTATTTACTAATGATGTTCTATCGGTGTGGAGGGCATTTTTACAACCAACTGGTTATTTCTATCAATCATCACGTCATGTTGCTAACAAACAAGTAGGTTGTACTAACATTACAACAGTTTTGGATAATGGGGTTGTGTTGCAGTAGGAAATTGAAAGTTATAAAGTATAGATGAAAAAAGTTTTTTTATTACTAATATCATGAGGTATTGCTTTTTTTGTAATATATGATATAGTAATTTGCATATGATGATAAATAAAACCCACATAGTTATTTTAGCTATAATTATAATAGGAGTAGGATCTTTTTTGCTTGCGCACAAGAGTGCAGAAGCGATAGTAACTACAGTTGCAAATAATGGTCAATTAACATCTGTTGCTGTTGGTAGTTCTGATTTACCACGTATCGTATATAAAGATACTATAACAGGTGAGCTTAAATTAATTGCATGTACAAATATTAGTTGTACATCAAGTATTAGCAATATTATTTCTGCAAGTGGGGATTTCCCAGAAGTAAGATTAAATGCTTTTGAAAATCCTGTTATAGTTTTTTATCAATCAAACTCTGTAAAAATAGCAACATGTAGTGATGCTTTGTGTTCTGGCACAATAACAATAAATACAATTGAGACAATGCCACTCTCGAGTTATGCCGCTACATCATTTGATTTTAATAACAATGGATTTCCAGTAATTTCATATAATGATATTACTACCGATGATCTAAAAGTCGCCGTATGTTCAAATGCAGTATGTTCAAGTGGTACTATTATTACTACGCTAGATAGTATTGGTGGTGTTGGTTTTGGCAGTGTTCTAAAGATAAATTCTCAAGGATATCCTATAATTGTATATAATGATTTAACAAATAATGATATTAAACTTGCAATATGCACACAATTTAATTGTTCTACATCAACACTATACACGATATATACATCACAGGGGGGTAATTTTTTAGGATTTGATTTAGCAAGCAATGATAACCCAATTATTGCATTTGTGGCATCGTCAGGAGATATTTTGAGAGTTATTGCATGTCAAGATGATATGTGTACCCCAGGGTCACAAGTTGTTACTAATACATATACATCAGCTGGAATAAGCACAAGCTCATATGTTCATCTTGTGGTTGATTCTGGCACTGGATATCCTCGTATTGCTTTTAACCATGGATCTAATGATGATATGATGTTAATAGAGTGTTGGAGAGTTGATTGCTCTAATTCTACAAATGTGATAATTCTTGATCCTAACGCAAATGTAATGTCTCTTACGTCGTTCGCCTTAGGCCTAACCGGCATTCCTGCATTAAGTTATGAAGTTGGGAATAATGTAAAGTTGGCACGATACTATGCTCCAGTTATCACTCAGACCGGCGGGTCTACGGGTGTTAATGAGCAGGGTCCAACATCAGATACATTTTCTTTTGCGCTTGGTTCCCAACCATCAAATGATGTTACTGTTAATTTTACTCTAGATAATTCTCAAGTTATCCTAAGTACGCCACAACTAATATTTACAAATAGTAATTGGGATATCCCACAAATTGTAACAGTAACTGCAATCAATGATATAATAATTGAAGGATTACATTATGATTATGTAAATTATGTAATGACTTCAGCTGATACAAATTTCGATGGTCTCATTGCTGATAATATTGTTGTTATAAACATAACCGATAATGATGGCTCAACTTCAGATTTTGATTCAAACTCACACAATGTTAGTGATTCGTTTTTACGATATCTAAAAGATGATAATATAGACCGTAGCAGACAATAAAGTTGAAGGTTTTATAATAGCCAATGCAAGCTCTGCCCCGTCTGACGGGGCGGGGCTTGCATTCTTTTTAAGTATGTGTATACTCTTCCATACACAGAAATGTTTATAGAAATAACTACCAATTGATACTGCGGAATATCATAAGGGGTTTCTCCTAATGCTATGGCCGCTCATCACTCGCGGTTTTTTCTTTTCCAGAATTGATTGTCATTTGTCAATAGCATACGAATGAAGTAAGTATCAAATTATATATCGTCTACAGATATATTGTATTTTCATTGTTAGTTGTTAGTAAAAATTGTGGTTCTTGGATTTCCTAATAGGAGACAAGAGCATATGGTGGATGCCTAGGTTTGAAATGGCGATGAAGGACGTGGACAATCTGCGATAAGTCTCGGGGAGCCGATTCTCAGGCTTTGATCCGGGAATTTCCTAATGGGGGAACCCCTCTGCTTTTATAGGCAGAGATCCGACAGGGATAACTTCTGTTGGAGGCGCACCTGGGGAAGTAAAACATTTCAGTACCCATAGGAAAAGAGACCAAATAAGGAATTTCCTTAGTAGCGGCGAGCGAAACGGAACCAGCCCAAACCCTCCTTCGCTTTGTGCTTCGCACAAAGCTTCGGAGGGCGCAGCCTTATATACAAGGGGCCGTGCCCTCCCGAAGCTCGTAGCGGAGCGTAGAGCGAAGGAGGGGGTTATAAGACAATAGACATCATATGATGCGCGATGGGCTTGACTCATTTAACGAGTCGAGCATGTCGTGCAGACAGGATGAGCGAGGTTACAAATCGTGAGGATAGGAGAAAGTGCTGGAAAAGCACTATCAGAGAGGGTGATAATCCCGTATCCGAAATCTGAACGACCTTTTTTATTGCTCTTGAGTACTTCGAGACATGAATAGCTCGGAGGAATTTGCCAGTACTCACTGGTAAGGCTACATACATTTCAAAACCGATAGTGAACAAGTACCGTGAGGGAAAGGTGAAAAGAACCCCGGCAAGGGGAGTGAAATAGAACTGAAACCATATGTTTACAAAGAGTCGAAGTCGCGTCTGACGCGACGACGGCGTGCCTATTGAAGAATGAGCCAACGAGTGTATCGATACTGCTCGGCTAAGGTGTTACGCACCGTAGTCACAGCGAAAGCGAGTGTGATAAGCGCGACCAATGTAGTATCTATACGACCCGAAGCAGAGTGATCTTACCATGAGCAGGATGAAGTTCGCCGAAAGGCGAATGGAGGTCCGAACCGGGGCGCCGTACGAAACGCTCGGATGACTTGTGGTAGGGAGTGAAAAGCTAATCGAACTCTGTAATAGCTGGTTCTCTCCGAAACAGCTTTTGGGTTGGCGTCATGAGTTCCCACTGGGGGTAGAGCACTGGATAGTATCGGATAGCGGGAAACCGCGCCGAGCTTATCAAACTCCGAATACCAGTGGCCATATCATGGCAGTTAGTCTATGGGCGCGAAGGTCCATTAGACAAAAGGGAAACAGCCCAGATCGCCAAATAAGGTCCCTAAATCTATGTTAAGTGCAAGTAAGGAGGTGAAGTTTCTCCGACAATCAGGAGGTTGGCTTAGAAGCAGCCACCCTTTAAAGATAGCGTAACAGCTCACTGATCAAGAGACTCTGCACCGCTAATAATCGGGGCTCAAACATAGTACCGAATTTGCGGGTTTTCTTGCCCTCGGGCAAGGAAGCGGTAGGAGAGCGTTGTCATCTGCGTTGAAGCTGAAGGGGTAACCCACAGTGGAGCGTTGACAAGTGAGAATGTTGGCACAAGTAACCACAACACAGGTAAAATCCCTGTGCGCCGAAATCCCAAGGTTTCCCGGGCTACGTTGATCGACCCGGGGTTAGTCGGTCCTAAGGTCATGGTGACAAACCGCAGCCGATGGACACACGGTTAATATTCCGTGACGTGTATCTATGTCTATGGGGTGACGGAGGAAATAATTATGCGCGTCTTATTGGATTGACGTACGTGTCCGAAGATAGGAATTCTAGGTAAATCCGGAATTCACATACTATCAAGGAAGCGTGGAAGTTTGTCGCAAGACAGACGAACGCATATGAATAGCCTCCCAAGAAAAACCTCTAAGATTACGTAGGTACACACCGTACCGCAAACCGACACAGGTGGGAAGGTCGAGAAGACCAAGGCGAACGAGTGAGAGGTCCTCAAGGAACTCGGCAAAAAAGCAGCCGTAACTTCGGGATAAGGCTTGCCACGCTTAGCGTGGCTGCAACAAAAGTTTCTCTGGCGACTGTTTATCAAAAACACAGCTCCCTGCGAACTCGTAAGAGGATGTATAGGGGGTGACACCTGACCAATGCCAGAAGGTCAAATATGGATGGTTTATGCTTTGCTTGCAAAGCATAGGCTGAGCTATATAAGCCCTGGTGAATGTCGGCCGTAACTATAACGGTCCTAAGGTTCTGTTTCTCTTAGCAATAAGGGAAACAGATAGACTGGGACTGTTGTAGGATGAAGATAAACAAATAAAATTACACAACGCTGCCTATCAGTTGTAATAACTGATGTCATAAAATATCTGACCATATGCTGGGATATCTGGTGAATCGAGCGCTACTTTTTGCTATAATTACCATTATGACAAAGAGTAACAATGCGACTCGTGCAGACAATCAGCAGGAAAGACTGATTAAAATAGGATGGATAACTGGTTTTGTAGATGGAGAAGGATGTTTTACCATTCATTTTGTAAAACAGCATGACCATCAGGAACCAACAAGAATTCGAAGAGGCTATACCACCGGCTATCTCAAATTGCGCACAACTTTACGGTTGTGCAAGGTGCAAGAAGTCTGGATAGTCTGCAAAAAATAAAAGATTTTTTCCAAGTTGGGAACATTCATATCAATCGAAGGCATGATAATCACAAGGAAGACCTCTATCATTATGTAGTAACAAAACGAAAAGATCTTCTCGAAGTAATTATCCCTTTCTTTCGGATCTATGAGTTACAAACAGCAAAGAAAAAAGATTTCGAATTGTTTGCACAATGTCTCGAACTCATGAAAGATGATAAACATCTCACGCATGTGGGTGCTATTGAAATAGCATTGATGTGTGAAAAGATGAATCATCAAAAATCCAGAACTGAATTGATCAGAATCCTCAGAGACCAAATGTCAGACTCTCTGTAGAAGAGAGAAGATAGAGTCCTAACTGCATAGCGATATGCAGCCATGCGTAGTGCACATGGACATTGACAAATTAAATTTTGTTATGTAAAGCAATAAGCGAAATACCTTGTCGGGTAGGAAACTGCCCATCCGAAGAGTGATTTTCGGATTAAATCTGGCTTATAACGGTGGAGCCCTTTGCAAAAATGCGCGCAAAAGGGGAATACCGTGGGAAGTCTTCCATTTTTAATGGAATGACCCCGTAACGACTTAGGTCACCTATATATAGTGGCGACCTGGATAGATTATTGGTATAATCTATAATATGCCAGCTCTCAAAAATAAACGTAATATATATGAGTATATTTCAGGATATGTAGATGGGGAAGGATGTTTTAGTATTTCTTTTTCTAAACGAGAAAAATTTCTCGTTGGTTGGGAAACAAAACCAAGTTTCTCTGTTAGCCAAAATGGAGGCAGAGCGCAAATCCTTTTCATCATGAAAAAAGTTTTCAAATGTGGCTTTATACGACGAGATTATTCAGACAAAACACTAAAATATGAGGTGCGAAGTCTTAGTGATCTGGTAAGTTTTATTATTCCACATTTTAATAGATATCCTTTGGTTTCAGCAAAACAAAAAGATTTCGAGTTTTTCAAAAAAGTTTGTTTCTTTATGCAAATAGAGATGCATAAGAATAAGAAAGGATTGAATAAAATTATGAATCTGGCGTTTAGAATGAATCCAAGCGGGAAAAGGAAGTATACAAAAGCAGAAATGCAAAAAACGTTGAGATGAAGATATAGTCTAATCCCTCTCGTAAGAGAGGAAAGTAAAATGAAGTTCCGACGCGCACGAATGGTGTAACGACTGGGGAACTGTCTCGAGGACTCGCTCGGTGAAAATACAGTACCGGTGAAGATGCCGGTTACCTGCAGTTAGACGAAAAGACCCCGGAAGCTTTACTACAGCTTCGTATTGGCTATGTTGATTTTGTGCGCAGAATAGGTGGGAGGCTTTGATCTATGGATTCTGGTTTATAGTGAGCCGACAGTGAAATACCATCCTCAAAATTGGCTTAGTCTAACCTCAGCGGAAAAAACGCAGAGGGACCGTGCGTGGTAGGTAGTTTGAGTGGGGCGCTTTCCTCCCAAAAAGTAACGGAGGAGCCTACTAAGGTCCGTTAGACGCGTATGGAAAACGTGTCGATAGTGTAAAGGCATAAACGGGCTTGACTGCAAGGGGGCCATCCCAAGCAGGTGCGAAAGCAGAGCTTAATGAACCGACTGTCACCATGAGATGGTGCAGGAGATTATCGGACAAAAGCTACTCCGGGGATAACAGGCTAGTGTTGCCCTAGCGTCCATAGCGACGGCAGCGTTCGGCACCTCGATGTCGACTCATCACATCCTGGGGCTGGAGAAGGTCCCAAGGGTTTGGCTGTTCGCCAATTAAAGTGGTACGTGAGTTGGGTTCAGACCGTTGAGCAGTGAATATTTATCCACTGTTCAACCCGTCTGAATCCTCTCTGAAAACGACAATGTTATTCTCGTTCACTCCGCAATGGCGGAGGAACATTAGGAAAATTTTTAAAATCAGGTTATTTCGTTTAATAAGATATAAAAGCAGATAGAGACAATCATTACGGCGGTCTCATACAGTAATGTATGATGACATGCTCAACTTATATCGGTGGAATCCTTAGAATTTCTACGCCAATAGCGGAGAAGAAAAAAGGACAACCCCGAGGGAAATATTTTTTCTTTTTAAGAAAAGAAATATACCCGTAGAGACTGAATGTTGAGCTCCTACTTTGTAGGATGAAGTTACAGTCCAATGCACACAGTAATGTGTGAGAACATGCGTAAGACAGGTTGGTCTCCTATCTACTGCAGGCGTTGATACTTGAGGAAAGCTGCCCCTAGTACGAGAGGACCGGGGTGGACCGACCACTGGTCTATCGGCTGTCACGCCCGTGGCACCGCCGAGTAGCTATGTCGGGAATGGATAACCTCTGAAAGCATCTAAGAGGGAAGCCAGTTCCAAGATTAGGTATCGTTATGAGGTCCCTGAGAGATTATCAGGTTGATAGGCATTAGGTGAAAGTGCAGTAATGCATTGAGCCGAGATGTACTAATTGACCCAGACCTATTAGGAAATTCGGGAAACACATTTTTACTACAATGTAGTATGTTTGTGGCGATATATAATTTGGTTCTTACTTTAATTCGTATATTTGACAATACTATGTCGTGCAAAACACGACAATATATGAGTATTAGAAAATGATATTGTTCTTTTTTAAATGGGATTAGTAGCTCAGCCGGTTAGAGCGTCCCTCTTTTAAGGGGAAGGTCATAGGTTCGAACCCTGTCTATCCCACAAATGGCGGTTTGCGTTCTTACTTTTCAGTCCACTTTTTCCGTAACGCATTCCGCCATCATTTTCTAGTACTTATATTTTCGTATTTCAAATCTTTCAATCTGGTGGCACAGCGATGGGGAAACACCTGGTCCCATTCCGCACCCAGAAGTTAAGCCCGTTTGCGCCGATGATACTCTTTATGGGGAAAGTAGGTCGCCGCCAGTTTGAAGGATTGGAAATAAATACCCCCCGTCCCGTCAGACGGGACGACCCTCCCCAGATTTGGGGAGTGTTTAAGAAGTTGCAAGAAGTATGTTATAATCACTATATGCAATGGTCTTTACGACGACAAGCGTTATATTTTTTTGCAGTATTTATAGTAGTTGCTGGTATAGTTGTATTTATAGTATGGAAACTTTTTTTCTCTTCAGTGCCGACATGTTTTGATGGGAAACAAAATGGGATTGAGGTTGGTGTTGATTGTGGAGGCACATGCCAGTTGGCGTGTGAGCAAGAATCAAAACCGCTTATTATACGTTGGGCTCAAGTAACTCCAGTAACTGATAATGTATATAATGCTGTGGCGTATATTGAGAATCAAAATCTTCTATATGCTGTTAAAAATATACACTACAGTTTTCTTATTTATGATGAAAAAAATATTCTTATAACTGAACGTAATGGTTCTACATTTATTGGTTCCAATCAGAGAACTGCGATTTTTGAACCAAGTATAAAAGTAGGGAATAGAATGCCGGCATTTACACATTTTTCTTTCACAGAAGAACCAATATTTACACGAGTTGATAAGCGTTTAAGCCAGCGTCTTCTAACAGTAGAGCGACAGACATGGTCACAACTTGAGAGTTCTCCTAAGTTAAAGATAACTTTACGAAATAGTAATACATTTGATATAAGTGATATTCGTGTCATATCCATTGCTTACGACGGTCAAGGAAATGCTTTAGTGGCAAGCGCAACAGTAATTGATGAGATTCCACAAGGTTCATTTGTTGACAGTGTTTTTACATGGCCTAAACCACTTTCTGAACAACCAGTTCGTACTGAAATTATTCCACGTATAAATCCATTTACTCAATCATGGTAACCCCAAGATTTCTAAGATCTATTTCAATAACAGTTCCAACAGGTTTTGATTGGACACTAGTTGTCAGTGCTATTGTTCTTATAATCGCTGGGTTAATAACCATGTCGTCTTTTGGAAATACGACATCGGATATTCTAGTTATTCGTCAGATAGTATTTGTACTCATTGGAATAATAGGAATGGTAGCGTTAAGTTTTCTTGATATTACATTCTTTAAACGGTCATACGTTGTTTTACTTCTCTACGGTATAGGTATTTTATCTTTAGTCGCGCTATTTATTGCTGGAAGTACTGTAAATGGAGCTACAAGTTGGTTTTCATTTGGAGCATTCTCGCTTCAGCCATCTGATCCTGTGAAACTTATATTGATATTAATTCTTGCAAAATATCTTTCTCGTAGACATGTTGAAATTGCTCGCTTTAAACATTTACTTATTACATTTTTGTATTTTGTTGTGCCATTCGGGCTTATTTTAGTTCAGCCAGATTTTGGTTCGTCGCTAGTTATAATTATTATTTGGTTTTGTATGGTGCTTGTGTCTGGCTTATCTAGACGGCATCTATTAATATTAACTATTACTGCAATTGCTGCTGGAGTTTTATTATGGACATCTGTATTATTGCCATATCAAAAAGATCGCATCATAACGTTTATCCATCCCGTCTCTGACATCATGGGTTCTGGGTATAATTCATATCAGTCAATGATTGCTGTTGGGTCTGGACAAATAATAGGAAAGGGGGTTGGGTATGGTACACAAGCGCGCTTGCAATTCCTTCCAGAACACACCACGGACTTCATTTTTGCCAGTTTTGCTGAAGAGTGGGGTCTTATGGGCTCACTTATAATTATGGGGCTTTTTGCCCTCATTTTGCTTAGAGGCATTCGCATAGCCCGGCAAGCATCATCAAGCTTTGAAACACTAGTCGCTCTTGGTATTGTTTTCTATATTACTTCTCATATTATTATAAATATCGGCATGAATATTGGTGTGCTCCCGATTACAGGAGTGACACTTCCTTTCATGAGTTATGGCGGCTCTCATATTCTCACAGAATTTTTTGCGCTAGGATTACTTATGAGTATTGAACGTTTCCGCACACGTGCCGCTCATCCTGAAGATGTGCAACACGAATTTTTTGGCGTATAATGAAGAGGCCTCCCCCTTAATCCCCCTCCAAAGGAGGGGGGGGAAAGGAATAAAACTTTCTGTGCGAAGCACAGAAACATTAAATTATTTTTTGTATGGCACCAATTAATGAACAATTATTTTTCTGGTTATATAGTTTTGCTCATCAATCAGTTATCAGTGATAATTTAATTATATTTTTTGCCAGTACTCTTCCAATACTACTTCTTATTATAATTATTATTGCGACACTTGTAATTGGGTTCCGTAAACAAATACACAGTCATAAGTTAATATGTCTGCATTGTTATGAAGTATTTTTTACTATTATTGGTGTTTCTCTCTTTGCACGTCTTATTGCAGAAGTTGTGAAGGTTCTCGTACATGCATCACGTCCATTTGTAATATTTGCAGGGCAAGTAAAACCATTAGTAAGTGAAAGAATGTTTGATTCCTTTCCTTCTGGACACGCCACACTTTTCTTTGCTCTAGCATTGGGAGTGTATGGTTATAATCGCAAATGGGGGATTGTAATGTTTATTATTGCATTTATTATAAGTATTTCTCGTGTTGTCGCCGGAGTTCATTATCCTATAGACATTTTAGCTGGCGCGCTTCTTGGTTTATTTATATCTGGAATTATTTTAGTAATGGACAAGAGTGTGGTGTTTTCATAATCCCCACCCCGTCACGCTAAGCGTGACGACCCTCCCCAGAATTGTGGAGGATATGATTTTTTCGGATTCCTCCCCGATTCTGGGGAGGATGTCCGCGCTAAGCGCGGACAGGAGGGGATATGATATACTATTCGTATATGACACTACCTCAAACATATATATTTTTTGGTCGCTCTGGCTCAGGAAAGGGCACGCAGGCCGTATTATTGAAAGAATATATTGAATCACAAGGTCGCAAAGTATTATATATAGAAACAGGGGAAGAACTTCGTTCTTTTTCGGATTCTGATAATTATACAGCAAAGAGAACGAAAGAAACTATTGAAGGTGGTGATTTTATGCCTGTTTTTATGCCAATATGGATATGGACTAATAAATTTGTGAAAGAATATGATGGCACACAAGATTTAATTCTTGATGGTGTTGCGCGTCGCAAAGGTGAAGCAAGTGCGCTTGACTCTGCTTTGAAATTTTATGAATGTAAGAATATTAATATTATAAATGTTGTTATTTCAAGAGATGAAGCGTTCAAAAGATTACGTTTGCGTAGTCGTAACGATGATTCTGATGCTGGTATTTGGAAACGTTTGGATTGGTATGAGCGTGATGTCCCTGATGTATTAAATTATTTCAAAGAAATTGATGGATATATTTATCATGAAATTGATGGTGAAAGAAGCATTGAAGATATACATGAAGATATAAAGAAAATGGTATGTTCATAATTATTAAAACACCAGAAGAAATAGCTTTATTACGAGAAGGAGGTAAACATTTAGCGCGCATTGTTCGCGCTGTCGCTGAACGTGTGGTTGTTGGTATAAGCACAAAGTCGCTAGATGAATACGCACATAAACTTATCTCTGATTATGGGGACACTCCTGCGTTTTTAAATTATAAACCAGATGGAGCGCCTCATCCTTTCCCATCCACAGCATGTATTTCAATTAATGAAGAAGTTGTGCACGGTATTCCAAATGAAAATCATATTATTGCCGACGGCGATATTGTGACTATTGATATTGGACTAAACCATAGTGGATGTTTTACTGACCACGCAATAACAGTGATTGCAGGCACTACATCTTCGCCGGAGGCGAAGAAACTTGTAGAGGATACACAGATTGCACTCATGCGTGGAATTGAAGCAATACATTCAGGGTCTACTGTAGGAGACATTGGGTATGCTATACAGACATTCGTCGAAGGGTCGGGACCTCCCCTAGTAGTAGGGGAGGTCGTCCCGTCAGACGGGACGGGTGGGGTACGGATGGGGCAGAGGGGGTACGGTATTGTGCGTGGCTATGCTGGACATGGCGTTGGGCGATATATACACGAAGACCCATTTATCATGAATGAAGGCAAAAAGGGCTCTGGTCCAAAACTCGTTCCAGGTATGGTGATTGCTATAGAGCCAATGTTAACGTTAGGAACACATAAGACAAAAGTTTTAAGTGATGGCTATACAGTTGTGACAACTGATAAGTCATTATCTGCTCACTTTGAGCATACCGTTCTTATCACAGAAAATGGGTATGAGATATTGACTAAAGAATAACCCCCTCCTGTCCCGCCAAGGCGGGGCACCCTCCCCGGATCCGGGGAGGGGAATAAAGATGATTATGTTATAATACACACCATGGATCCACTTCTTGCTCCGTTACAAAATTCGGAGACACAACCAATACTTACAGCACCACACGAAGAAGTTGCTTTCTTACGTGAACGATTACAACAATTAGAAACACAATTACAATCACAGCGTCCGGGCGTTCCGTTAGAAGAGAAACGTATGGAAATTGCTCATAATTTAGTTGAAGCATATCATGCAACTCCTGGTGTGCAGGTGCTTTCTGAAAATCATCTCATGCCAACAAAAGAAATTGAGCAGGTCTCACTTAATCTAAAACCAGAAAGTCATGATACACAGATGGAAGAATTATATGCTGTTATGATTGAACGTGGTATTAAGAATTCTTTGTCAGTTCTTGATGCAATGCATAATCCTCATCTTGAGGATGATTTTCATCGTTTTCTTGTTCAATATTTAGTAACGATGCATGAGATTCCTGGGCTGACTCCGAAACACGAGCTCTATAAACCTCTTAATATGACTCTTTTTGAGATAATGTTGCCTCGCCCAGAGGAAGAAGAAAAACGCACATTCAAAGAGTTTACATCAATGATGGAGCAGTTTTATGCAGGTATGCAGTCAGTTGCTACAGGAGAAAATCCTGATAGAAATTATTATACTTTGGAGGTTGCGCTTGCGACAGGCACAGACCAAATTATTTTTTATGCCGGTATTCCAAATGAATCACGCGACCTCTTTAACAAGCATGTTCTAGGAATTTTCCCAAATGCGCGGGTAACTCCTGCCCCAGATGATTATAATATTTTTGCTGAAAGTAATAAGTCAGCAATGGCCGTTGGTATGCCATCGCGTCATGAAGTATTATCCATGCGAACGTATGACGAATTTGAATCCGACCCAATGGATGTGCTCTTAAATGTTTTTTCAAAGTTAGAAAAACATTCAGAAGGTGCGGCGATTCAATTCGTTATATCGCCTGTTGGAAATGAATATATTAAGAAGTACGGTAAAATTTTAGAAAAGGTAAGCATCGGAGAATCTATTGATAGCGCTTCGTACAAACCAGATATTTTTTCATCAACTGTAACATCGCTTTTTGAAGGGAAGAAAAGTCCTGAAGATAAAGCTAAAGAAGAAAAGAAAAAAGAAGAATTACGCGTAACAAATAAACCGATTATTGATAGTATCACAAAAAAATTGTCAAGCGCAATTGTTGAGACAAATATTAGATGTATTTCATCAGCCCCGACACAAGAACGTGCAAGTAGTATTCTTCGTGAGATTATGTCGGCGTTTAATCAATTCGGCTCATCGCAAGGAAATAGTATTGAATTTGATTTAATAAAACAGCGGTACGAAGAATCTTTCATAAAAGATTTTGCATTTCGTATGTTTAATCGTGGCAGTGTTCTTCATCTAAATATGAAAGAACTCGCAACGATGTGTCACTTCCCGGCATTTATATCAGAAGCTCCTCAATTAAAACAAGCGCAAGCCGCAACAGCTCCAGCTCCGCTTGATATGCCAGAAAATGGTATCTTGCTTGGATATAATATACATCGTGGTGTTACTAAAGAAATTCGTCTTACTCGTCAGGATCGTTTACGTCATTTCTATATGATTGGCCAAACTGGCACAGGTAAGTCAGGCACTATTCTTAATATGGTGTATCAAGATATACATAATGGTGATGGATTATGTTACATAGACCCACACGGAAATGATGTCCAGACCATATTAGGATGGATCCCAGAAAATCGTCTTGATGATGTGATATATTTTGACCCAGCATATACGGCTCGTCCTATGGGTCTCAATATGCTTGAGTATGACCCATCGCGTCCAGAACAAAAAACGCTTATAATTGATGAATTAATGGGTATTTTTAATCAACTTTTTGATATGCAAGCGCATGGAGGAGCTATGTTTCAGCAGTATTTTAAGAACGCCGCATTTCTTGTTATGGATCATCCAGAATCTGGGAATACACTTCTTGAAATTACACGAGTCCTAGGCGACAAAGCTTTCCGCGAAATGAAGTTAAGCCACTGTAAAAATCCAATTGTGCGTCAATTTTGGGAGAATGCGGAAAAGACAACTGGTGATCAATCGCTTGCCAATTTCGTTCCATATATTTCTTCTAAATTTGATCCTCTTATTTCAAATGAAATTCTTCGCCCAGTTGTAATTCAAGAAAAGAGTGCATTTAATATGCGAGATGTTATGGATAATAAAAAGATTCTTCTTATTAATCTTTCAAAGGGGCGACTGGGCGACTTAAATGCAAATCTTGTTGGTCTAATTCTTGTAGGTAAGATACAAATGGCGGCGTTATCGCGCGCTGATAGTTATGGAAAAGAATTCCCAGATTTTTATCTATATATTGATGAGTTCCAGAATATAACAACGCCGTCAATTTCTTCAATTCTTTCAGAAGCGCGTAAATATAAGTTGTCTCTAAACGTTGCTCATCAATTTATTGGGCAGTTAAGTGATGATATCCGCAAAGCCGTGATGGGTAATGTTGGCAATATGCAAATCTTTCGTGTTAGCTCAGAGGATGCGAAGGAACTTGAACCGCGTGTTGCGCCTGTTTTCACATCTGCTGATATTATGAAACTTGAATTCCGTAATGCGTATATGTCAATGCTAGTTAACGGCCAACCAGTGCCGGCATTTAATATA
>MFUQ01000017.1:288-2088 GCA_001785725.1 Candidatus Nomurabacteria bacterium RIFCSPLOWO2_01_FULL_36_10b | reverse complement strand
AAGCTGAAATTATTGCAAGATATGATAAAAAAGGATAATATTATACATACTATGAAACACCCCAAAGAAGAAAAAACATTTATAATGATAAAACCAGACGGTGTCATGAAGGGGCTCATTGGAGAAGTCATCAAACGTATTGAACAGCGAGATTTGAAAATTATAGCCCTAGAAATGTTCCAACCAACATTTGAAGATGTTGATAATCACTATCCTAAGAAAGAAGAATGGATCACTCGTTTGGGCCACAAAACATTAAGCACATATGAACAATATGGGTATGATTTAATTTCTGATTTTGGTACAAATAAACCAGAAGAAATTGGTCCAGAAGTACGTAAATGGCTAATTGAGTTTATGACGTCAGCGCCTATGGTTAAGATGGTCGTACAAGGTGTTCATGCCGTTGATGTTATACGTAAAATTTCTGGTAACACGTTACCATATAAAGCAGATATGGGTACTATACGTGGAGATTTTTCAATTGACTCTCCTGCATTAGCTAATAAAGAAAAACGTGCTGTAATGAATATAGTACATGCGTCTGAAACTCCAGAAGAAGCCGAACATGAAATAAAACACTGGTTTGGGGACAAAGAACTATTTTCTTATCATCGTTTTGGAGTAGACATGTAATTTTTAGATAATATTTCTTTACATATGAGAGGAAATGCTTTCTTGTGTGTTTTTTCTTACTTTTCCACAGATACATCCTTTGCATAACTATGATATACTTTAAATGCGGGAATGGGATATCCAAGTAATTACGGAAATATATATCGGGAATCGTCGTTTGGGTTGTGTAATGCAATCCTCCGGATACCCACCTTAAATACTAGGTAATATCTTGTCTAGCTCGTTGCCGCCAATAAGAACCCCCCATTGGGGGATTTTTATTTTTTCTTTTCGGCTCTCCCCCTAATTGTAGGGGGAGATGCCATGCCCCGTCTGACGGGGCATGGCAGAGGGGGTACGGAGATTTTATGCTATCTGATATACTTACTAAGTATGAATGATACTAAATCATCTATTGGCCGAAGGTTGATAATATTAGGAATTGTATTTCTAATATTTTTAGCATTTTTACATTTATTTGCCGTAGCATCAGATGCATATTTTATTATATGGTGGTTTGATATTTTTATGCACGGATTCGGTGGAGTTACTATAGGATTGCTGATAATCGGATTTTTCTTACATATAAATATTAAGAAAGAGAGTGGCACTTCTTTAAAGAAAATTTTTATCTCTCTTGTTATTTACATGTTCATAGCAATGATAATATGGGAAATATTTGAATATATAAGTTTCATATTACATTCCCAAATATGGAATGGATGGTCTGACACAATACAGGACATAATTATGGGATATATGGGTTCTTTCGTTGTATTTTTAAGTACTCGTAAATATATTCAATCTTCATTAGCATGATAACACAAGCAACAATTTATTTTTATGGCGGTGCTGGGACTGTAACAGGAGCAAATTTTCTTTTTGAAATAATGGGTAAAAGAATTTTAATTGATTGTGGGATACTTCAAGGTGATCCAGAAGCAGTTGCATTTAATAGCGCGCCATTTCCATACGACCCTTCAAAGATTGACATGCTTTTTATAACTCACGCGCATGCTGACCATATTGGCAGAATCCCAAAACTAGTGCGCGATGGCTTTAATGGTGTAATTTATTCAACAGAGCCAACACGGTCAATTTCTAATATAGTCCTGCATGACACAGTTGGTTTGTTGCTAGAGCAATCAGAAGTTTCAGGAATAGATCCTATTTATACAATGGAAG
>MFUQ01000017.1:0-281 GCA_001785725.1 Candidatus Nomurabacteria bacterium RIFCSPLOWO2_01_FULL_36_10b | reverse complement strand
ACGCACAATGCAATTATGGAAAGTAGAATCGTATCATCACGCAATAGATATTGCTAAAGATGTTGTTGCGACAATGCATGATGCTGGGCATATTCTTGGTTCCGCAATGATAAAGTTTTCATATAATGGAGAAAATATTGTTTTCACAGGTGATTTAGGAAATTCACCATCGCCGATTTTACGTGACACAGAAGTAATCACAGACGCTGATTATTTAATCATGGAAAGCGTATATGGCGACCGTAATCATGAGCATCGTGGCACGCGAAGCAAGTTTCTTG
>MFUQ01000016.1:17569-25905 GCA_001785725.1 Candidatus Nomurabacteria bacterium RIFCSPLOWO2_01_FULL_36_10b | reverse complement strand
TGAAATTTAAAGACAAATTTGCCAAAGAAACAGAAATCAAATACAATACAAATACAAAGATACTAGTAGTCTAGGAAAAGGGGTACCCTACAATCAGATATATTGATTGCCAACTGTTCTAGTTCAAAAGAAATTCTATTGTGAGCCTGTTTACAGCCCGTCTTCTTTTTAATTATTAATCCATCAATTCCAAATCTTTTGTAACGACAAAGCCATTTATGGATACTTTGCCTAGAAACGCTTAATTCATTAGACACAGAAACAACTGTTTTCTCTTTATTAATAATCTGTATTAGTTTTTGCTCCTTTAGAGACATATATTTTGCATCAAAGGTATTCATTACTTAAGTGTAAACCTTATTGCTGCAATGTTAACAATAGATTCTGGTAATGTGTGCACACATATAGCGATTTTTAATGTTTGTTGATATGGCTATGGTATACTTTAATTATATCTATGTCTGAACAAATGGTAATACCGCAACAAAAGTATAATGTACATATAAGCGGTTTTGAGGGGCCTATTGAGCTTCTTTTACGTTTAGTTGAAGATAGGAAAATGCCAATTAATGATATATCTCTAGCATCAGTAACAGATGACTATATAACGCATATACGGTCTATGTCACAGATATCTCATGGGGTCATAACTCACTTTATTGCAGTAGCCGCAACACTTATTTTAGTAAAGGCTCGTTCTCTAGTCACAAATTTTGAATTAACAAAAGAAGAAGAAGATAGTATCGCTGATCTTGAAAATCGTCTCGCGCTATATCAAGTATATGTTCATTACGGGGTTCTTTTGCGTACACGAATAGATAAAGGAAGGCGTTTATATACACGTCCATTTAAACTTGTTATGAAAATAGTTTTTTCACCAGATTTTCGTATGAATGTTAGTTTTATTTCTGAACAGATGCGAGATATTTTGCAATCTCCTGATATTCCAAAACCGCTTCCAATAGCTAGGATGCAGACAGTATTACGTTTGGAAGATATGATTGACCGTCTTATTGAGCGCGTTCGTGAAGCAACAGGATGTTCGTTTAGTGAATTCATAGCATTTAGCAATACATCTGCAAAATCACGAGAAGAAAAAAGGGCGTATACTATTGTTGGATTTCTTGCTATGCTTGAAACTATTCGTCATGGGTTGATAGTTGTTACACAGGATAGTCATTTTAATGATATGTTAATAAAGAAAGTAAAATCTTCTAAATCATAATTTAATTTTTTATTTACATTATTATGTTATTACCACTTACCGCACAGATTGAAAGTATTCTTTTTATAAAGACAGAGCCAGTGTCAGTAAAATGGCTTGCGGAATTTTTAAATAGTGATGAAGAAAAAATTGAGTATGCCCTCAAAGAGTTATGTGAAACATGCAAAGATCGTGGCACAGTATTTTTACTAAGACGAGGTGAAGTTATAATGACAACTCACCCTGATTCTTCAGATATAATAGAACGTCTGTATGTAAAAGAATCAAAAGGAGAATTATCAAAAGCGGCTCTTGAAACACTAGCAATAATTATTTATAGAGGATTAGTTACAAAATCAGAGATTGATTATATTAGAGGCGTTAATTCTCAATTTATGCTTCGTAGTTTATTAGTAAGAGGTCTTATAACAAGAGAGACACATCCAAAAGATAAACGTCGCGTTCTTTATGCTCCAACACATGATACATTAGCGCATATTGGCGTCTTGGAACAAAATGCATTGCCACAATACGAAGAATATACACGTGCTATTGATGGTATTCTTCAGAATCGTGAAAAGTCCTCTGATGATTCATCCAATGATATTGATAATTCTGATAATGTATCATTATGAAATCTATAATAGGAATTATAAAAAAATTACAAAAACCATTAGATAATGAGCATACATATTATCTCGTTATTATTGGTGTAATGACTTGTATACTCGGAGTATTTTTATTTGCATCGCAACAAACACAATCCAAAATAGATAGGATACGAAATGACGAGTCCATGTATAGACGAGAGATTCTTGACTCAGTTATAAAAGCCAAGATTGAAGAAGCCGCGCCAAATTTATTTGCAGAATCTATACTTATATATGATTTAGAAAATGAAAATATAGTATATGAGAAAGAAGCGAAAAAAGTGCGTGGGTTGGCTTCTTTAACGAAACTTATGACAGCTCGTATTGCTGGCGAACTTTTTTCTCCTGAAGCAGTATTCACAATTAATGATAATGATATGGAAACTGGAAACACAAAAGGATTACAAGTGGGGGATACATGGCCTATAAAATATTGGTTGCCAATTATGCTTGTAACATCTTCAAATGAAGTTTCCGCAATGTTTGAGAGATATGACGGCACGTTTCTTGAACATATGAATAAATATGCAAAATCTTTAGGCATGAATGACACAATATTTAATAATTCAACAGGGCTTGATATAAATGGAGGATTAAGCTCAAAAGGTACAGCATATGACATGATGTTGCTTGTCCGTGATATTATAAATCATAGTAATGATGGCGTGCCTTTTAATGGTTATGCGGGTTCTTCTGTCGTTACTTTTTCTCGCTTTAATGATTCTAAACCATTTGTAGCAAACCATACTCATGAAGGTCTATCAAAATTGCATCGTGTTTTATTGTCAAAGACAGGATATACTCAAAAAGCCGGTGGAGCTATGGCATTTGTCACGAGACCCATTTCTGGGTATACTTTCATTGTTATTATCTTACAGTCAACATTTAGTGGGAGATTTGATGATGTCGCGCGTATAAACGATATTATTATTAAATACACGGAACTTTTTGCCTCATACGATTTATGATTTCACCAATACTAAAAGTTTTTTTACCATCGCTTCTTACTTTCTTAATTGGAGTTTTTTTAACGCCATATCTTACAACATGGATGTATAAACAACGTCTATGGAAAAAACTTGCGCGTGAAGATAATAATCCAGATGAAATTTCCGTAGCTTATGCGTCTGTTCATAATGTTGAGCAAGAAGTTAGAACTCCACGTGTAGGTGGAGTTATTATATGGGTAAGTGTTGTTTTAACAACTATAATTTTGTATGGAATCGCGACGATTATTCCAGCTGATTTTTCAATTGAGCTTGATTACTTAAGTTTTAATCAAACACTTTTGCCAATGATAACACTTTTATTTGGTGGTATTTTTGGATTGTTTGAAGATTTTTTGGAGATTAATCCAGATTGGTTGTCACGTTTTCGTACAGGGCTTGACCCACATCATACTATCAATAGCAAGTACCTCATTTCTATGGTACTTATAGTCGCTGGTGTATTTGGTTTCTGGTTTTATAGTAAATTAGATTATCATAGTATTTTTATTCCTATCTTGGGCGTATGGAATATTGGTTGGTGGTTTATACCATATTTTATTATTATGATGCTTGGAGTTTTTTCAAGTCGCGTTATTGATGGCATTGATGGTTTAGCTGGTGGCGTTATGTCTATTATTTATGGAGCATTTGGAATTATTGGGTTAATACAACACCAATATGATATTGCCGCGTTATGTTTTGTTATTGCCGGAGCCCTTCTAGTATTTTTATGGTTCAATGTGCCTCCTGCGCGTTTTTATATGGGAGAGACCGGTATGATGGCTCTTGTTCTTACATTACCAATCATAGCGTTTTTATTAGATAAATCGCTTTGGATAATAATTATTGGATTTCCTTTAGTTGCTACTGCATTTTCTTCATTTATTCAAATAATATCAAAAAAGTATTTTGGTAAGAAAATTTTCCGAATCGCTCCATTGCATCATCATTTTCAAGCAATTGGTTGGTCATCTCCAAAAGTTGTTATGAGATATTGGATATTCAGTTTAATAGCGGCCATAACAGGTGTATTGTTAGTTCTTGTTGGATAAAAACAAATTCAAATGTATAATGGCATGTATTTATATGTGAAAAGATTATATGTCAACACTACGCTCAACATGGCACAAAACAAAATTTGACAAACCATTTTTTTGGATTAGCGTAGCAATCATTATTATTGGACTTTTCATATTTTTTTCAGCAGCTCTATCTGTTTTGAGTTCTAATCCAGCGCAATTTTATCGTATGCTTATAAGCCAACTCGTACTTGGTTTGTGCGGAGGTATTGTCGTTGGGTTTTTTTTGTTTCGCGTGCCGTACACATTCTGGCAGAAATACGCTCTACATTTTTTTATTGGTTCCTTACTTATAACCGCTCTTGTTTTTGTTCCCGGTCTTGCGCAAAAACACGGAGGTGCAATACGTTGGCTAAATATTGGCCCGTTTTCATTTCAACCATCAGAATTATTAAAGCTAACTTCTATTTTATATATTGCCGCGTGGTATAGTTGGGCAAGCACAAAAATTAATTTGAAGAAACTCGGTATTATTCCTTTAGGTATAATTTGCGCTATAGCTGGCATGTTGCTTCTCCCACAGCCAGATACAGACACTTTGATTGTTATTGTTTGCGCTGGGACAATTATATATTTTGTTTCAGGAATGCGTGCTCGTGATATATTGATTTTGCTAGTTATAGCAATAATAGGATCTACCGCACTTTTATCTACACAGACATATTTGCAAGAGCGTATGAAGACCTTTCTTAATCCGTCTTCGGACATGCTTGATACATCATGGCAATTAACGCAGGGATTCATTGCTATTGGCTCCGGGAGATTGTATGGCCGTGGATATGGTCATAGCATTCAAAAATTTAAATACTTACCTGAAGCGACAAATGACTCAATATTTGCTGTTGTTGGTGAAGAAACTGGATTTATAGGGTCAGTATTCTTAATAGTTCTTTATCTTGCATTTGCATTCCGTGGTTTTTATATAGCTCGTCGTAGTCCTACGATGTTTACTCGTCTTATTGTTGTTGGTTTAGTGTCTTTAGTAATAGTTCAATCATTTTTAAATATTGCCGCAATAGTTGGTGTATTTCCATTTTCTGGTTTGCCTCTTATATTTGTAAGTCATGGCGGTACATCTCTTCTATTTTCTATCGTTATTGTGGCGCTTATATTACATATTTCTCAATACATGCAACGTGTTAGTGTGTTAAATCAATCTCAAGAATAAAAATATCAATCATACTATTTTCTACTTTGATTCAGATTGCATCAGCATCAAAGCATCATCAATTGTCATTGTTCCAACATTCATATTGTCGGGAATGTATATTCGTCTAAGACCTTTTCGTAAGAAAGTGCCAGATTTACTTTTCAAAAGTTGTATTTCTTTTCCTGTCTTTGGGTGTTTACCTAATGAACGAATTAACTCAGTTCCTTTTGGTAATGCTTTTGGTTTTGATAGAAGCTCTAATGCGCGTTCAAATGTAATTGTATATGGGTCATCATTTTTCTTCAATGATCTAAACTCACGATTAACACCAACATATGGTCCAAAGCGTCCTATATTCGCTATTATTGGTTCATTAAGAGTAGGGTGTGTTCCTAACTCACGTGGAAGAGAAAGAAGCTTGGTCGCTTGCTCAAGAGTCAGCGTTTCTGGTTTCATTCCACGTGCTAAGCTAGCGCGACGTGGCTTCGGTGCTTCTTTATCATTCTTATCAGGATTATCCCCCAATTGTACATATGCCCCAAATTTACCTTCTATTGCATATATGGGCAGATTGGTGTCTGGATCATTACCAATAACAATGCCGTTATTTTTACCAAGTTCTTTCCCATCAACTGTTAAAGCGCCACTACAATCTGGATAATTACTGCAAGATATAAATTTCCCATTCTTTCCCAATTTTATAACCATATCTTTCCCGCAAATAGGGCATAGTAAATTAGAATCAGCGGGGCCTAAATTAGTAATTTTTTCAATCCCTTCTTTCATTTCAATTTCTTTATGAAATGGAGAATAGAAATTTTTAAGAATAGATAAATATTTTGCTTTTCCATCAGCTATCTCATCCAAGTGATTTTCCATTTCTGCTGTAAATGTGTCACTTATATATACAGGGAAGTTTGATTCTATGAAAGAACTAACAACATCGCCAGTGTCAGTTGGTATAAGAGTGCGTCCATCTTGAGCAACATATTTTCGTTCAACAAGTGTTTGTATAATAGATGCGTATGTTGAAGGACGCCCAATTCCTCTTTTCTCCAATTCTTTAATAAGTCCAGCTTCACTATATCGATTTGGTGGTGTTGTAAATTTTTCTTCCAACTCTAAATTATGAAGTTTTAACGATTCTTTTTCTTTTAAATGTGGCACCTCAATATCTTCTCCACGTGATATCGGGTCAGCTTTTAACCATCCATCAAATATTACTCGTGAGCCATTAGTGCTAAAGTTAGGAATTGATGATGTAGAAGATGTCTGTGATGATGTGATATTTGCTGATACTTTTGTTCGGATAACATCAGCTGGCGCCATTTGTGATGCAATTGTACGACGCCATATTAGATCATAAAGTCGTTTCTCATCATTTGTATTTCCACGATGTGTGTTTGCATCAATAACAGTTGGTCTAATTGCTTCATGCGCCTCTTGTGCATTTTTACTACCAGATTTGTATTGCACAGGATGTACGTATGATACTCCGAACATACTACTAACAAGGGCAATAATTTTTTTCTGTCCTTCAAACGCAAGTAATGGCGAATCTGTGCGCATATATGTTATGTGTCCAGCTTCGTATAATTTTTGCGCAGTACGCATTGTGCGTGATGCTGAAAATCCAAGTCGTGTTGAAGCAACTTGTTGAAGAGTAGAAGTAATAAATGGAGGTTTCGGATTTCTTTTTTGTTGCGTCTCTTCAATCCCTACAACGCCCCACGTTCCTTCTTTCGCCAACTTCACTATACGCTCCGCTTCTTTCTTATCAGTTGGTTCCACATCACATACAAGTGTGAATTTACTTTCATTCACTTTCGCTTGTCCGCCTACGGCAGACAGACGTGAAAAAATACCACAAATGTTGTAATACGCTTCAGAAGAAAAAGCGCGGATTTCACGCTCGCGCTCCATTATTATACGAAGTGCAGGAGATTGGACACGTCCTGCTGATAATCCATAACGTACTTTTTTCCATATCAATCCAGATAGCTCGTACCCAACGATTCTATCAAGAACACGACGTGCTTCTTGTGCTTGTCGTAAGTCCTGGTCAATAGTACGTGGATGTTTAAGCGCTTCAGTCACAGCATCTTTAGTAATAGAATTGAATGTAGCGCGTACAATTTTCTTCATTATTACTTCTCCTAATTCCTCTCGTAGAACTTCAGCAATATGCCATGCTATGGCTTCGCCTTCGCGGTCCATATCAGTTGCAAGCACTATTACATCTGCTTTTTTTGCCTTGCTTACTATATCATGTATAACTTTTGTTTTACCGGGTATAACTTGATAATGAGGAATGAAACCATCATCAATATCAATTGCGTTTTTATTTGATTTTGGCAAATCACGAATATGACCAATACTGGATGTAACGACATATTCTTTGCCAAGATACTTACTAATGGTAGATGCTTTTGACGGCGACTCTACGATAACTAATTGCATATAGTTATTATTAGTACTACAAATATTAAATAATTACAAGTACTCTCTATTTCTGCGAAGTGGGGATTTTATAATAAAAATAAGAGAGCGCGAAGCGCGCGCTTTTTTAGTTGATTATTTTTACTTCCTATATACATATCCAATTTTTTCTATAATTAATCCTTTTAATTCCATAGAAGTAAGTATAGCCGAAGCTATTGGCGCAAGCATCTGCATTGCGCGTATCAATTCGCTTTTTTGTATTGGCTGATTTATCAGGTCAAGTATTTTTCTTTCTTCTGGTGAGCATTGATAATATTTATCAGATGAAGATGCAGAATCAAGTAAAGTAAATTGCAATTCTGTAAGTATATCTTCCGGGCATGTTATAGGGACAGCGCCGTCTCTTATTAAGTCATTTGTACCATGAGAATGTGGGCTTGTTATAGAACCCGGTACTGCCATAACAGTACGGCTATAATCGGCAGCAAATTTTGCTGTAATAAGTGTGCCAGATTTTTTCTTCGCCTCAATTACTAAGACCGCATCAGCAAGTCCTGCCATAATTTGATTTCGTACAGGGAATGTCCAGTGAATTGCTGGTTGTGTATCATCAAAAGGGGACAGAATTGTCCCACCAGCTTCAACTATTCTTTCAGCTAAATTACGATTGCTTGGTGGGTGCATAACTGAAAAATCAATTCCGGAACCAGGCACAGCAATTGTGCGGAGTCCATTTTTCAGTGCTTCTTCATGAGCAATTGCATCAATGCCTAGTGCTAATCCAGAAACAATCGTAATATTATAGCCACGCAATCCTTGTAT
>MFUQ01000016.1:16395-17529 GCA_001785725.1 Candidatus Nomurabacteria bacterium RIFCSPLOWO2_01_FULL_36_10b | reverse complement strand
GTCGGAGTTTTTGGTAATTCTCCCCATAAGCGCATACTTTCTGGAGCTCCAGGCATGTGAAATAATGGAGTAGGGAAATCAGCGTGTTTAATTGTTGTGATTATTTGATGTTGGCGCATAGTCTTCAAAATTATGCTGATAATATTGTATCATATTATTTCCATTATAAAAAACAATAACCCCGGACGATGCCCGGGGCTCATGTTAGTCTTCCTTTATATACCCTTGGGCATATGCAGTTATAATCTGCCTATCCCATGATGGTGGTTTTTTAAATTCAAATTCAAACCATATGGTATTATCATTGTTGTTTAGCATTTGGCGAGCCGCATGCACGCCACCAACAAGGAAGATTTTTATTGTGTCACCAGGAATCTTACTTAATTCATCCAGTCTATTGTCTAAGGGGTCCTGTATGCACCCTTTTATTTTTTTATACATTTCGTAATATCCTGGGTACCGAGCATCAAGACAATCTTTGAACTGCCGCATATCCTTACTATAGATAATTTTTGGCCACTCATGAATTTTTTTCCCCTCTAAATTTGGGAAGCACTCAACAAATTTTTCGTTGAATGTTTTGAAAATCGTGTCTTTCTCAAAATCGAAGAACGTGTCCCCACCAATAGTTAAAAAACTTAATGATAGGTTTGGGCAATGCCCCCTCCGGTTTGATTGGTTTTCGAGGCCATAAAAATCTTTTAGAATGACGCCCTCTCTTGTTACAAGTTTGGTATTTTCATAAGCCCCCTCAATAAATATCTTGTGTTTTATATTATTATCATGGAGATAATTAGAAAGTGACACAAAAAGTGGCATAGAAAAATCACGATTGTGTTTGTGCTGATCGGCCACAAAGATATTATTGCTCTTTCCATGCAATACGTGTCTGTCTACCATAACCTCTCTTTGGCGAGCAAATTCATATATATAACTAACAATTTGCTCAGTTGGAGTTTGAAAGTAAACAGTAGGAATATTTTTCTCTTTCGGAACATTTTTTTTCGATTTCTGAGTAGAAAATAATCCACTTAAAGTACAAAAAAGCAGTGCGGTTAAAATGATGAACAAGAATAACGTGACTTTTTTCATTTTTTGTTAATTTTTATTTTAAGTACTATACACTGTACTTAT
>MFUQ01000016.1:11176-16330 GCA_001785725.1 Candidatus Nomurabacteria bacterium RIFCSPLOWO2_01_FULL_36_10b | reverse complement strand
TTTCTCGTTTCAAAAGCGCTAGTGAATGTGTCATTATCAATGTATTCCAATTCTGTTCCTGTAGAAAGGCCACGGCCTAGTGTTGAAATTTTAATTTTATATTTATTTACGATAGGTTCAATACGTGTCTGAATATAACGACGCGTATGCTCTCCTTCTGTGTTAAGAGGGAAGGCAAGGATTATTTCTTGCAAATTATCATTAGTCGCTCGTTGCTCAATTAGATTTAATAGTTGCGGTAATCTAACATTATCATCAGAGATACGCGTTTCTATTATAGGAACAAAATTTCCTAACACAAAATATTGCCCCATGTATACATGACTTTTCTCAATCATTTCTATATCAATATCTTTTAGAACAACCATTAGAATTTTTTTATTTCTATTTTCATCACGAACAATTGGAGATAATATTTCATTATTATCACTTATAAAATACTGAAAACTTTCCTTACAAAGATGAGTATGTTTGCGTACTTTAATTATAGTAGAAATTAATTCTTGCACATATGTTTCATCTTGTTGTAAAAGAAAGTACACGAAACGTTTTGTTTGTCGTGAACCAATACCTGGAAATTTACGAAAAAGACCAGCTAGCTGCTCAATTATTGAAGGCATATGACGTCAAGTATATCATATGTTATCTTAAGTAAAATAGAGATAGAATCATTCTTGTTCAGAGACATAATCACTGAAATCAGTAGCTTCAATATCTAGGAAGGTTGTTTTATCTGCGTCAAAGTATAGAGGGACAACTCCAGTTGGTCCATTACGATGCTTTTCAATAAGAATTTCAGCATTATTTTGGCGACCGCCACCCTCGTCATTTTTTTCTCTATGAATAAACATGACAACATCTGCATCTTGCTCAATTGCTCCAGAATCACGCAGGTCAGAAAGACGTGGCTTACCTCCACGAGATTCAACGGCGCGCGATAACTGTGAAAGTGCGAGCACTGGAACATCTAATTCACGCGCCAATGATTTTAGTGACCTAGAAATTTCAGTAACTTGATTAACCATAGAATCATACGTTCGCGATGTCATCATAAGTTGCAAATAATCCACAACAATTAATCCAAGTCCATGTTGCGCTTTTAACCGTCGTGCTGTTGCTCGCATGCGCATAATAGTATTCGCAGCTTGGTCATCAACATATATAGGCGCAGATGCAAGTTGAGCCATGGCGTCACGTATACGGTCAAAATCATCTTCATTTAAATTGCGACTATTGCGTATTTTCCAAAGGTCAACGCGTGCTTGCGCAGATACCATACGATCAACAAGTTGTTGTGAACTCATTTCAAGAGAGAAAAGAGCTACAGGTACTCCATGTAAAAGCGCTGATTGTCGCGCAATATCTAGAGCAAGAGATGTTTTGCCCATTGATGGACGCGCTGCAATAATGACAAGGTCGGATTTTTGTAATCCAGAAAGTTTAGCATCTAGTCCTTTAAATCCAGTAGGAATTCCACGTAATTCACCAGTGTGTTCATGCAGGCGTTCAATTGTGTCCCATACCCCCGGCAAAATTTCCTTCATACTAGAAAATTGGTGGCTCTTTGGTGACTGTGTAACGGCAAATACTGTTTTTTCTGCATTATCAAGAATATCTTCCACATCTTCTTGTTCATTAAAACCGAATTCTGAAATAGTATGACCCGCTTCAATTAATTTCCGCAATGCTGATTTATTTGAAATAATTTCTGCGTAATATTCTGCGTTTGCAGATGATGGGACTGATGATGTTAAATCAGTAAGGTAAAGTGTTCCACCAATACCATCAAGTAAATTTCTTTCCTTTAATCTTGATGATAGAGATAGTGTATCAATCGGTTCACCTTTGCGATAAAGGTCAATCATCATATCAAATATTGTGCGATGTTTATCAATATAAAAATCCTCACTATTCAACATATCAACAATATCTACAATTGCTAGAGGTCGTATGAGAATAGAACCTAGAAGCGCTTTTTCTGATTCAATATTCTGCGGAGGTATCCGCATATTAGTGTGTTTGGCTTTTGGCATACTTGGATTCTATCATGGTGGCGCGAGAAGACGGCTAGATTCAATCTGTGGAGAGTGTGAAAAGTGTGGACATATATTCTAACTTCCTATATGATAATTCTAAAATCCATTTTGCCGTTATAGCTCAGTTGGTAGAGCGCGTCCATGGTAAGGACGAGGTCCTCAGTTCAATCCTGAGTAACGGCTCCCAAGGCGTGCCATATTGTCCATAATTATTTATGGAAGATTTATATAAAGATTTTGATTCTTGGAACAAGGAAAAGAAAAGTTTGGAGAATGTCGGTCATAATACTCTCGTTTTTCATGAACGAGAAATTTGGTGGTGCTCAATCGGCATAAATCTTGGAGATGAACAAGATGGTAAGAATGAACTATTTGAAAGGCCAGTTTTAATACTTAAAAAGTTTAATAATAAAGTTGCTTGGGTTCTCCCAATGAGCACCAAACAGAAAGATGGAATTTATTATCATAATTTGGGACATGATGAAAAAGTATTTACGGTGATTCTTTCTCAATTACGATTAGCAAGTGTTAAAAGATTCCGTCGGCTTGTTAGAAAAATTTCTCCTCATCAATTTGAGTTGATACAGAATAAATTAATCAATTTCATAAAAAATCCGTGAAACGAACGAAGCCCCCTACGGGAGCTTCTCAGTTGGACTAATGTCCATTTGTACTTAAAGGATAGCAAAATCAAAAAAGAAAGTCAAATGTTATTTTAAATGTTATACTAATTCTATGAATCTAACTAAATATGAGCAATCTGGCTTTATACTTGAAACGAACAAAGGTTTTCGTTTGGCTTTTGATATTGGAAGGTTCACACCAATTAAGAAGCTTGAAGGAGCAAATGTAGATGCGATGTTAGTATCTCATATTCATGGAGACCATTTTTCATTAGATCATATTAAAAAACTTTCTCCAAAAAAACTTTGTTTAAACAATGAATGTTTTGAAACTTTGGGTGAAGAAACTCTACCTTTTGAAATTGTGGAAGTAAAAGTAGGCGATAAGATTAGTATAGAAGATATTATAGTTGAATTTTTTAATGTAGATCATGGGCCAAATGTTTCTGCGCCATTGAAAGAAAATTTTGGATTTCTAATCACAGCAGATGACAAAACAATATATTTTGCTGGCGATATTTTTTATGAATCAGGAATTGATGTTTCAAATCTTGAAGTAGATATTGTACTTTTACCAGTTGGGACATTTTACACTTTCGGCCCGCAAGAAGCGTTTGATTTTGCAAAAAAATTCAAAAAAATTGGCAAAATTATTTCAATGCATTATGAAAAAACGCAAGAAACAAGGGGGCAATTTATAGAGTTGGCAAAGAATAGTTTTGAAGTAGAATAAATTAGCAAAAGCGTTTTTTAAAAAATAGAACACTGGTTCTTTTTAATAACTAATCTTCGTTGATATTTCTTGCGAAATTAATTATATTACTGATGGTGCCACTGTAGCTCAGTTGGTAGAGCAGTCCCTTCGTAAGGGAAAGGTCGGCAGTTCAAGTCTGCCCTGTGGCTCATTATGCCAGAACTTATATTATAAATACTGTTATACTATTTCTATGATTAGTAGAGCAAAAAGAAAAAATACAAAAGTCCCTCCTTTGGAGAGGATGAGTAGGTATTCTCATAAATCTGTTAAAGACGTTTTGGCCTCCCCCCATCCCCCCTCCGAAGGAGGGGGGTATGGATATATGACAGCATCATCAAGTTTTTATAAATACATTAAGGAATCTCAAAATGATCTTAAACAGAACCCAACTCCAGCAGAAGAAAAATTATGGGAATATATTAAAGGAAAACAATTAGGATATAAGATAAGAAGGCAACATATTATTGATCGTTTTGTAGTTGATTTTGTTTGTTTAGAGAAAAAATTAATAATTGAAATTGATGGTGACGTCCACACATTTCAAAAAGAAAGAGATCAAGAAAGAACAGAAATATTAGAATTCCTTGGATATATTGTTTTACGTTTTACAAATGAAGAAGTCCTACAAAATATTGATGTCATTATTAATAAAATTAAAAGTTATTTAAATACTATATCCCCCCTCCTTTGGAGGGGGTCAGGGGGAGGCCTTTCTTTGGATGTTGCTGGCCATGTGCCACATGACGTAGGACATACAAGGGGGTCAGGGGGAGGCCTTTCTTCTGGTAGGCAAAAGGGTTTTGGGGAGGACTCTTCCCAACAACGTGCGTGGGAGCGCGAGTATCGCGACCCGCAATTCATAACTCTTAATACAGAGCCACAGAAAGATGTGATACGTTTTGCGCTTTGGTTAAAGAAAGACGGAAAAGAAATTCTAGAACATGATATTCTAGGCGATGCCGAGCAGAATGATAGTAAATATGTGCCCCGCATACTTGATTTAGGTTGTGGCAATGGAAGGAACTTAATTTATTTTGCTAAAGAATATAATGCGCAAGGTATTGGTTATGATTTTTCACCAACAGCAATAGCTCGGGCGCGCGAATTTCTCAAACAGATAGCTTCCACCCGCGGAGCGGGTGACTCTATTCTTGATGAAGTAATCTTTTGTGTTCAAAGTATTGCTGAGCCATATACTAATATTCCAGATTCAAGCATTGACATTGTGCTTGATGTAATTGCGTCAAATTCATTGTATGAAGGTGAACGCGCGTTTTATTTGCGGGAAGTTTTTCGTGTTCTAAAACCAAATGGTATTTTCTTTGTTCGCGCATTATGTCTTGATGGCGATAGAAATGCGAAGAATCTTATAAAAGAATTTCCAGGACCCGGAAAAGATACATACTTTTTGCCAGATATTGATTTAGTTGAGAAAACTTTTACAGAAAAAGACTTCCGTGCATTATATGAAGAATATTTTGATATTCTTTTCCTTAAGAAACATACTGGGTATCAGAGGTGGGGGAATCAGAATTATAAGAGGAGATATCTTACCGCGTATTTGAAGAAGAAATAAAGTAATATAATAAATATTAACAACTAATGTCGTCGCCCCGCGACGATTGTGTAATATGCATATATATGCGCATATTACCATGTTACCTTGACAAATAGAGTAATTTGTCTTAATGTATAATCAAACATTAAAAATTCAATATCATGACGGAAACACAAAAAA
>MFUQ01000016.1:7020-11100 GCA_001785725.1 Candidatus Nomurabacteria bacterium RIFCSPLOWO2_01_FULL_36_10b | reverse complement strand
TTATGCAACAGTTGGGGTTAGTATGAGATTCTCGTACTTTCCTAACTACAATCGTCTGCTCATTTCAATCCTTTACAAAGAAAACACAGCGTTTAGGATTGTTATTCAGATGTGCAAAACAGAATCTTGCACAGACGATGGAAGCATTTCTCTTGTTGCGTCAAATGGAAGTATGCTTCTGTTTGAAGTTAAGTACAAATTTGACTATGCAAGTGTAACGCAAGATGCGCTTGTATCAATTTTTGAGAGGGTCCATCACCACATCACGCTTGTGCCTTTCATAAGTGAAATGGAAGGGAAAATTACAGATGATGGATATGATGTTCGTGTTTATCATCTTTTGTCTGACTCACAAAGAAAGAGAAATGAGTCATACAAAACGCCATCTATGGCGAGTGTAAAGATGTGCATCATTGATGGGGAGAGGGTGATACCTTTTTTCATCTATGAGGTGATGGAAATCCGAGAAAATAAGTATCAGAATCTTGGGCATAATCTTGGGTACGCTTCTCATGGAAAATACGGGATGATTTTTGTGTCTCCTAAATTCCTGTGTAATATGAGAGTTCAATACATGGGCAACCTCTGGTACAATATGGAGAATTCCATGAGAGGTATCCGTGCCGAAATGATCCTCGAAGAAATCCTTCAATTTCTTTGGAATGAGGGATATATTTCAAGATTCAGAAGGGGAAATGCAAAGGAAGACACAGAGGGGCATGACTTTGTCATATCCTTTGGTGACATTAAAATACCTCTGCAGTGTAAAAGCAGTGGTAGGGGTTGCCAAAAACACATGGAATTGCATCCTGATGTGCCAGTTGTCTTAATTGACAATGAGGCGTATGAGGTTGACCCAAATGAGGTAATTCTTGCAGTTGCAAAAACCATACTTGGTTTTATAGCAAGTGCAGGTGAAAATGCAGAATAAAAAGAAACCCATCCCATCCGGGGTGGGTTTTTATATAATATAATTTATTCGCTTCGCGAAGAAATATAAGAAATGTTACAATACACAATCTATGGAGAGTTCTGCCTTAATACAGAAGAAAATAGCGGATTTAGAAGCAGAAATGATTGCATCGGATTTTTGGTCTGATAAAAATCACGCACAATCAGTAATTCGTGAAATTCAGTTATTAAAGAATAAATTAGCTGGTGTCGGAGTTCATGACAATGGTTCTGCCCTCATAAATATTCTAACTGGTGTTGGTGGCGATGACGCAGAAGATTTTTCTAGAATGTTGTACGAAATGTATAAACATTTCTGCGAACGACATAATTTTATACTTACGCTCATTGATGCATCAGAAAATGACAACGGAGGGTACCGTAGTATTTCTTTTGAAGTAGATGGGTTGGGCGCATATGGAATGTTGCAACACGAGAACGGTGTTCATCGTCTTGTGCGTCAGTCGCCTTTTAATAGCCAAAGTAAAAGGCAGACATCTTTTTCTATGGTGGAAGTTCTTCCTCTCGTAACTACATTATCTTCAACAAAAATCAATCCTGAAGATTTAGAGATTGAGTTTACACGCGCCGGAGGAAAAGGAGGGCAGAATGTTAATAAAGTAGAGACTGCTGTGCGTGTTGTTCATAAACCAACCGGTATTGCGGTTCGTTCCTCAGCAGAACGCAGTCAAGATCGTAATAAACAAAAGGCAATGGAGATTCTGACAAGTAAACTTGAAGTACTCTATGTAGAAGCGGAAAAGCAGAAAGTAGATGCAATTAAACTTTCAAAAACTCAAAAAATAGAGTGGGGGAATCAAATTCGTTCCTATATCCTTCATCCATATAAACTTGTTAAAGACCACAGGACTAATGTTGAAATACGAGATGTTGATAGTGTATTAGATAATGGGGAAATTGAAGCATTATGGAATATAAATTAATCTCCCCCTAATGTAGGGGGAAATCCTGCGAAATCCTGCGAAATCCTGCGAAGCAGGATGAAGCAGGAGAGGGGGTATGCTATAATAACAATATATGAAAGTAGTTTTTACAGGTGGCGGGTCTGGTGGGCATATATATCCTTTAATTGCAGTGGCGCAGTCGCTCAATGCCATTATAGATAAAGAAAACATCGCGAATGTGCGCCTATATCATTTTTCTGATGTACCTTATGATCCAGATTCATTTCTTGAACAACATATAGAATTTGTGCAAATTCCTGCTGGTAAGAATCGTTTATATTCGTCTTTTCAGAATTTTGTTGATATGTTCAAAGTGCTTCATGGAATTCTTGTGGCGCTTGTTAAGCTATATCGTATATATCCTGATGTTGTTTTTAGCAAGGGTGGGTATGCAAGCTTCCCAACACTTGTTGCCGCGCATATTTTGCGTATCCCAATTATTATTCATGAATCTGATACTGTGCCAGGACGTGTTAGTAGAATTTCAGGAAAATGGGCAACTCGTATTGCTGTAGCATTTCCAGAAGCTGTATCATATTTTGATAAAGAAAAAGTTGCGTGTGTCGGTCTTCCTGTTCGTAGAGAATTACAGCGTGTAATTAAAGAAGGGGCGTATGAGTATTTAAAACTTGACCCAAATATTCCGGTAATAGTGATTTTTGGCGGGTCTCAAGGTGCATCACCGATCAATGATGTTATAATCTCTGCTTTACCTGAACTTGTAAAGGATTATCAAGTGATACATCAAGTTGGAATAAAAAATATTGATGAATTTAAAAAAATAACAGATTCTATATTACTTTCAAATCCAAACCAACGTCGCTACGTTGCTTTAGGATTTTTGAATGCTCTTGCAACATCTATGGCAGCTGGCGTAGCAAGTGTGATTGTGTCTAGAGCTGGATCGCAAATTTTTGAAATTGCTGGGTGGAGTGTCCCCGCTATTGTAATTCCAATTACAAATAGTAATGGAGATCACCAGCGAAAAAATGCGTATGCTTATGCACAAGCTGGAGGGTGTGTTGTTATTGAAGAAAGCAATTTTACTCCGCATGTTTTAATATCAGAGATTCATCGTATAATTGATAATCCAGATATAAGCGAAAAGATGAGATTGTCTGCGAAGTCATTTAGTAAACCAGACGCCGCAGATGTTATAGCAAGAGAAATTATTAATATTGCATTATCGCACGAAACTAGCTAAAGTATGTAAGGCATATTTCGCAACATACGTTGGCAAATATACACATTTATCTGATATCTAATATGTCATCATCATCTAATAAAGTAGTTACTCGTTTTGCGCCATCGCCGACAGGTTTTTTGCATGTTGGCGGGTTACGCACAGCGCTTTATAATTATCTATTTGCAAAACAGAATGACGGAGAAATGCTTTTACGTATAGAAGATACTGACCGTGAGCGTCTTGTCCCTGGCGCTATAGAAAAACTTATTTCTACCCTTGAAACAATGGGTATTACTTATTCAGGCAATCCTGTTATTCAATCTGAACGTAGAGAAATATATCATGAACATGTTTTAAAACTTGTAGAAAATGGAGATGCGTATTATTGCTTTTGCACAAAAGAACGGCTTGAAAAGGCACGGAGCGAACAAGAAGCGAAAAAAGAGCCAACGAAATATGATAGATGTTGTAGAAATCTTACGTCAGATGAAGTTACCCGTCGGCTCGCCGGGGGCGAGCCGGCGGTGATTCGCATTCTTATCCCAGATGGCGAGACAACATTTATTGATATTATACGCGGAGAAATTACAATTCCAAACTCTGAAGTAGATGACCAAGTTTTATGGAAAACAGATGGTTATCCAACGTACCATTTAGCAAATGTTATTGATGACCATATTATGGGAGTTACGCATGTTATTCGTGGAGAAGAATGGATATCATCAGTTCCTAAACATATTATTTTATACAAAGCTTTTGGTTGGAATATACCAAAAATGACGCATGTCCCTCTTATTCTTAATCCAGATCGTACAAAGTTATCAAAACGACAGGGTGATGTTGCTGTAGAAGATTATTTAGAAAAAGGATACACAGTGGAGGCCTTAATAAATTTTATTGCAATGATTGGGTGGAATCCGGGGACAGAGCAAGAAGTTTTTTCTATGGATGATTTGATAAAAGTATTTGACATTAATC
>MFUQ01000016.1:5822-7010 GCA_001785725.1 Candidatus Nomurabacteria bacterium RIFCSPLOWO2_01_FULL_36_10b | reverse complement strand
AGCCGGTGGAATATTTAATGTTGAAAAATTAGATTGGCTAAATCGTGAATGGATAAAAAAATATTCATACGACCAGCAAGCAGATGCAATGCGACCATTTCTTAAAGATACAAATAATTTTGATGAGGCACGTTTCCAAAAACTTGTTCCACTTTTGATAGAACGCATTACTACATGGGAAGATATTGCTAAATTGCGCGCTGATGGTGAAATTGATTATTTCTTTTCGGATCCAGTATATGATTTGTCTCTTCTTATGTGGAAAACACAGACACGTGATTATGCCAATGCTAATCTTCGCCATGTATATGAGTTATTACAGACATATATAGGAGATTGGACTAACAAAAACCTTCACTCACTTATATGGCCATACGCTGAAGAAAAGGGAAGAGGTGACGTACTGTGGCCATTACGCGTTTCTTTGTCTGGAAAAGAAAAATCTCCAGACCCATTTACACTTCTTGATTTTTTTGGCAAAGATGAGTCATTACGACGTATTGCGCTAGCTTTGGAGAAATAGTATTATGTAAAAGTATTTAATATAACCCCGCTTTGCGGGGTTGAGGAGTTTTTAATTTTTATGTTAGACATTAAATTCATAAGACAAAATAACGAAATAGTAAAAGAAGCTGCGCGGAAAAAGCATGTAGAAATTGATATTGACCACCTAATTACTCTTGATGATAAACGCATAAAACTTTCTCAACAAATTGAAGAAGCCCGCGCTCAGCAAAATAAAGCAAGTAAAGATATATCAATTTTGCAAGATGGGGAAGAACGTACTTCTCGTATTGAAGAAATGAAAATTCTGAAAGAATCTCTCCAGAAAAAAGAAGAAATGCTTAAGCCGGTTATGGATGAGTGGCAGGAATTAATGTACAGAGTTCCAAATGTTCCAGATATAAGCGTTCCAGAAGGAAATAGCGATGCTGATAATCAAGAATATAAAACATGGGGCGAGAAAACAGTATTTAATTTTGAACCAAAAGATCATATTGAGCTTCTTACAAATCATAATATGCTTGATTTAGAACGTGGGGCGAAAGTTCATGGCTTTCGTGGGTATTTTCTTCTTAATGATTCTATTAGACTTTGTTTCGCTATATGGAATTATGCTCTTGATTTCTTTTCAAAAAAGAATTTTATACCAGTTATGCCACCATCAATTGTTCATAAAAATAATTT
>MFUQ01000016.1:394-5815 GCA_001785725.1 Candidatus Nomurabacteria bacterium RIFCSPLOWO2_01_FULL_36_10b | reverse complement strand
ACAGGGCACCTTCCAGCAGATACTGAAGATTACTATATAACACAAGACGGTGATGGATTAATTGCGACAGCTGAAATTCCACTAATGGGTTTTCATTCAGATGAAATTTTATCTGTAAATGATTTGCCAAAACGTTATCTTGGTTTTTCTCCAAGTTATCGTCGTGAAGCTGGAGCTTACAGTAAAGATGTAAAAGGTCTTATTCGTGTCCATGAATTTTATAAATTTGAGCAATTAATACTATGTGAAGGTAATCATGATATGTCTGTTAAGTTTCATGAAGAATTAAATCAAAATACTGAGGAATTTATTGAAACACTAGGAATACCATATCGTACAATAATTGCTTGCACTGGTGATTTGGGTCGTGGACATGTAAAAATGTATGATATAGAGCTTTGGGTTCCAAAAGAAAATACATATCGTGAAATTTCTTCAGCGTCGTATTTCCATGATTTTCAAGCGCGTCGCTTTAATATCCGTTATCGTGATACTGATGGGACTGTTCGCTTTGTCCACTCGCTTAATTGCACAGCGATACCAACTCCTCGCATATTAGTATCACTTGTGGAAAATTTTCAGAATGCTGATGGCTCAATTACTATTCCAAAAATTTTACGTCCATATTTGGGTGGTGTAGAAAAGATAGGATAATAGAAAACCCCGCTTTTTTGCGGGGATTCTAGAGTATATAGCTGTTGTATTTAATTTTTATAATACTTCAACTTATACTCCTTTGTATCTTTAATTTCGCGACGCACAGAGTCGCGAGCCTCTTTGGCTGTCATCCCGTCGTTGCGGTATTTTTTAACCGCAAAACGACTGGCGTAGTCGCATCCTGCCAGCAAAATCGCTGAAAAGATTACGATTATCGCCAGTATGGCGATGGCTTTATTTTTTTTCATATGTTTGTAATTTAAATACGATTATACCATATATAAATAATTTGGCAAGTTTCTTCTGCTCCCCTAATGATAGAGGAGCTCCTCTGCACCGTATGGTACAGAGGAGAGGGGTATTCGTCGCTTTATTTCTTAATGCGAAAAATCATCTTTTAATGTATAATATATGTTAGCTCTGCACTCATCTCATTTATCTTTTGCACTATGCACGTTGGATCACATTCAAAAATATATCGCGAACGCAAATTGCGTTTAATTTATCGTAAAATTATTATTATTGTTGTATTTGCGATGTTTGTATATGGAGCATTTGTACTTGTTACATATCTTCTTTCATGGAAACCAAATTCTACTAGTATTGAAGGAGCTTACACAATTGAACCACTATCAGTAATTAATGATATACAAAGCAAAAGATTTCTTGGTCTAATTCGTCTTAATAATAAAATTCTTTTTCCAGAGAGATATGCTCGTAAAATATTAATGACAAAATTTCCTCGTATCCGTGAAGTTGAAATAGAAAAGCATTGGGATAGCATAACGTATAAAATAATAGAGCGCTCTCCAGATTCTTTAGCGTGTGTCCAAACATCACCAACGCTTATATTTCCTTTAAAAGAATGTTGGTATATTGATAGTAGTGGTGTACTTTTTGGTTTAGCACCAATATTCTCTCCTGGGATTTATACAATATTTTTAATTGATTCTTCCCCGACAAATATTCCAGAAACATTATTGCCGAATAAAATAAATAATACATTTGATAAATTCATTGATGAGCTTAAATTTGTTGGTATTCACCCAACAATGGTGCGTTATGATGGCGCAGATATAAAAATATTTGTTGATAAAATATTTAATTTAAAAACACCACTAGCAGGATATATAATTTTTGATACTTCAGAAGTTACTCGTGAGAGTGGGTACAATGAAATTATTGAGCGTATCAAACTTTTAATGACAAAAGGCCCGTTTCATATAGAGCTTGAAGAAAGCCCATTTGATTTTCAGTATCTTGATATGCGTTTTGCGGATAAAGTATATTTTAAATTTATGCGCGACTAGACGTTATTGATATAGGAATGTAGTATACATTTATGCTTAACACACAGAATAGTCATCTTTCGTCAAAGGCGGAAAGGAATAATAGTGAATATCTTATACACAATAAAGGATTCTGGGCTTCATTACCAAAGCCATTTTTTGCCATGGCTCCAATGTCTGATGTGACAGATAGCGCATTTCGCAGTATTTTTGCTAAATATGGGAAACCTGATATTACATGGACAGAGTTTGTATCAGCTGACGGGCTTTTTCTTAGACCGATAAATCCTCCCGCGCAAATCATCAAAGATATAAATTCTAGATTATACATTGTACAACAAATTGCGAACAAGCACTGTATTGGTATTGACCACCCATTACTTTACGACCTTATTTATGACGAATTAGAACGTCCAATTGTCGCACAATTTTTTAGTCGTGATACTGGTCGTATGGCACGCGCCGCGTCATTAGCGCACGACCTTGGTTTTGATGGAATTGATATAAATATGGGGTGTCCTTCTGATGTAATATGTAAACAGGGAGCTGGCGCGGCTATTATGAAAGAGCCAGAACTTGCTAAAAAAATTATTAAAGCGACAATCAAAGGAGCAAATGGATTGCCTGTATCTGTAAAAACTCGCATTGGTTTTGATAAGAATGAAATAGAAACATGGCTTCCGGTTTTATTAGAAGCTCATCCTGTTGCAATTACTATCCATGCCCGTACACGAAAAGAAATGTCAAAAGTTCCTGCACACTGGGATATTATTGCGCGTGCTGTTGAGATAAGAAACAAAATTGCTCCAGATGTTTTAATTATTGGTAATGGCGATATTGCATCTATTGAAGAAGCCCATGCTCGTGTAGCAGAAACTAATTGTGATGGAGTTATGATTGGTAGAGGTATTATTGGCAATCCATGGTTCTTCAATAAAAAAATTAAAAAAGAAAATCTTTCTTCAAAAGATATAATGCAAGCGCTTCTTGAACATACAAAACTTTTTGAAGAGCAACTTGGCGATATAAAAAGTTTTGCTATTATGAAAAAACATTTTAAAGCATATTTACATTCTATTTCAAACTCAAAGCATATAATTTCTGAATTGATGGAGAAAGGGAATTCGTATAAGGATGTTGAAGATATTGCGAATCCCCTCCTGTCGCGCTAAGCGCGACACCCTCCCCGGATCCGGGGAGGGTTGGGGAGGGGAAACAGTATGATATACTAATCCCTATATGCCCGACTTTATATCCCTTTATCGTAAATATCGTCCACAAACATTTACTGAAGTGCGTGGGCAAGACCATGTAGTTTCGGTTCTCCGTGGCGCTATTTCAAAAGGCGCGATTGGCCATGCGTATCTTTTCCATGGTTCTCGTGGTATAGGTAAGACAACAATCGCGCGTATATTTGCTCGTGAAATTGGTTGCGCTCCAGAAGATATTTACGAAATTGATGGCGCGTCTAATCGTAAGATAGAAGACGCCCGCGCATTAAGGGAAACAGTGCAAACTCTTCCATTTAATTCGCCGTACAAAGTTTACATTATTGATGAAGTACATATGCTTACAAAAGAAGCATTTAATGTACTTCTTAAAACACTTGAAGAACCGCCTCCATATGTTATTTTTATGCTTGCGACAACAGAGTATGAAAAATTGCCAGAGACAATTATTTCTCGTTGCCAAGTTTTTACGTTACGCAAGCCATCTTTATCATCTCTCATAGAGTTAGTTCTTGATGCGTGTAAAAAAGAAAAAGTTCATATAGAGCAAGAGTCAGCAGAACTTATTGCTCTTCTTGGTGATGGCTCATATCGCGATGCTCTTGGGCTAGTGCAGAAAGTTATGAATGTTTCTGTTGATGATAAGATCAGTCACTCAGAAGTAGAACGCGTAACAGGCGCGCCGTCATTTACTCTTGTGCAAGATTTTCTTAAATCTATCGTAAACAAAGATATAGAATCAGCTCTTCGCCAAGTTAATCTTTGCGTAGAACATACAATTGATATGGATATTTTTCTTCGTCGCGTAATTCATACTGTGCGTATGATTCTTCTTGCTCGTTTCAGCCAACAGAAGAAGAAAGAGCTTGAGGCAACATTACCAAAGGAGCAATGGTCGTTCGTGTCTGGGCTCATTGGCGCAGAGGGCACATCACTCAATGCTAATTTTTTAGTAACGCTTTTAGACGCTTCTATCGCTGTGCGTCGCGCCACAATTCCAGAGCTTCCAGTAGAACTTGCGTGTATTCAAATTTTGGGGCAAAATGTGGGAGTATAGGTTTATTTCCTGCTTTGCCCCGCTTAGCGGGGCTTCGCAGAACACGATGCCCGGTCGTCTAATGGTAGGACATCAGGTTTTGGTCCTGAGTATCAAGGTTCGAATCCTTGCTGGGCAACAAATTTATAAAATTTATAAAAAATTTCTTTTTCGCTAGCAACGACAGAAATTTATAATTCTCTTATTCATAAATTCAAATTATCTAACGGACTTCTAATTTTTTTAATGGCTGGATTCATCACGTGAGTATAAATTTGCGTGGTTCTGATATTTTGATGCCCTAAAAGTTCCTGCACATACCGCACATCCACGCCGTTTTCCAACAAGTGAGTGGCAAAACTATGTCTTAAGCTGTGAAAGGTTGCTGATTTTATAATATTTGATTTATTCAAACTCTTTATAAAAACTTTTTGGGCTGTTGCGGTTGTTAATTTTCCGCCCCTTTCGCTTTCAAAAACAAAATCATCTTTATCTTTGCCGGCAATTATATTTTTTATATCATTCAAGATTTTTTCAGGAAAAACAGTAATCCTATCTTTCATTCCTTTGGCTTCTTTAATGTGAATCAGTAATTGATCCATATCTATATCTTTAACTTTTAAATTTACCGTTTCGCTCACCCTTAACCCGGAGCCATAAGATAATTTAATAATCAATTTATGTTTTATATTAGATGTATTTTCAATAACTTTATTTATCTCTTCTTTTGATAAAACTATTGGCAAATTTTTGTTTCTTTTCGCAAATTTTAAATCTATTTTTTTATATATTTTTAAAACCTGATTATAAAAAAATTTTATAGAATTTAAATATAAATTTATGGTTTGTGGTGATTTGCCTTTTTCTTTAAGCAATAAAAGAAAATCCTTTATGTTTTCTTCTTCTAATTTTTCAAACCCTACTTTTTTATACTTCAAATAAAATTCTATACACAACAAATAAGCTTTTATTGTTTTAGGGCTATAATTCCGTAATTTTAATTCTCTTATTACTTTGTTTAAATATTCTTTCATGATATAATAAATTTATAGGTCGATAAAAAGGTTATAATATAATACTCAACATAACATACAAAATATTATATCATAACCAAAAACAATCCACAAAGAAACGAGTTAAGTGAAATTAATTTTTGCCCCTTTAGGCGAATTTATATAATCTGACTTCGTAACAAATAACATGATTCAAA
>MFUQ01000016.1:0-349 GCA_001785725.1 Candidatus Nomurabacteria bacterium RIFCSPLOWO2_01_FULL_36_10b | reverse complement strand
GATGTGGTGGTTCGCCCCAATCCCTTGGATTGTAACCGCAATTCACGTACTCATAAAAAATAACGGGTGGCGCGCAGGTCGTGCTAAAGCAACGGTCTGGTTAATTTCAATAATAATATGGGCGATTCTTGCATGGTGGCTAAAATCCAACTATCAAATCTTGTTTGAACAACAGTTCTCAACGAAAATTTCAATATTCTTTGGAATCGCCCTTTTGGTAATCGCCGTCGCAATCGAAATAGTTACTGCACAGGCTCTCGGTAGAAAGCGTATTTTGGGTAGTAGTGAATTTGAAAAATCTCAAGACAAATTGATTACGGCTGGAATTTACAAATATGCGCGCCACCCT
>MFUQ01000015.1:39258-45621 GCA_001785725.1 Candidatus Nomurabacteria bacterium RIFCSPLOWO2_01_FULL_36_10b | reverse complement strand
ATGCTGTTATACAAGGCGGAACTCGTGATTTGGCACATGTAAGCGCACATGCATTGCATACGGATATTACTTCAGCAATGAATTTGTTGCATATGATGTGGGAAGGACATCTTTCTGCGATGCTTTATGGTAAGGTTTATCATGTATATGAAAAATACCGTGACGTATTTTTAGGTCATTGTTATCGCGCGCTTGAGGAGTGGTATCATACTGATGGCGCATTGCCTACGCACATATATATTGCCGGGGAAATTCCTCCGCGCAATGTATTACGAATTCATACAAATGACTTAGACCCAATAATACCATTTTTCAAAAAAGTTAAGCATGATAATTTACAGGAAGGTAATGAAAATACAATAATAACAGATATTGAAAATATTACAGTTGGCCAAGAGCAAAGTAATGTGTGGCAAATGATACAAGCATATATGTGTGTGATATAATATAAATACTTTTATACATTTTATATATATGTTTGAAAACGTATTTAATAATGGCAGAACAAGAAAGAGGCAGAGCTCATCTAGTGATAATTCTCCGCATTTTCTTCGTCGTAATATAGTAAATGATATTGGGGCGCATAATATGGAACGAGATGTTGTTATTAAACTTGGTAATGGAGTTGAATCAATATCACGAAAAATGTCTTTGAGAGATAAAGCAACACCTAGTAGCATCTCACATAATAGTAGTTTGAAACCTCATAAAAGAACTGTACGAGGCAAATTTACAATTTTTGTTGTGGCAATTATTGCGCTTGTAATAATATTTTGGATTGTTGGAACTGTATTTTTTCATAGAGCAAGTATTATAGTAGAACCGATAACTTATACTGGGTCTGTTGATAAAGTCATGACTGCAGTTTCTCAACCATCTAGCGAAACTGATGTGCCATTTCGTACAATGGCTATGAGTCATACAGAGAGCACCATACTTAAAGCCGATGGCGAAGAAGAGGTTGTATCATATGCAAAGGGTAGGATTGTTATTTTTAATGAAACAAGTAGTCAACAGCGTTTTCGTGAAGAGACGCGTTTTAAGTCATCCCAAGGACTTATTTTCAAATTGCCAAAAGGAGATGGTGTTTCAGTTCCAGCAGGTTCTTCATCACGACCCGGGTCGATTGAAGTTGAGGTTATCGCAGAAAAACCAGGTCCTGATTATAATATAGGATTAAGTGACTTTACCATACCCGGGTGGGATGAAATTAATGACGCGCGTTTTAAGACACAATACGCGCGGTCAAAAACTTCAATGTCTGGCGGAGTACTTGGTACACGACCAGTTGTAGCATCTGGCGCAAAAGATAGCGCAGTACAGGAGTTGTTAGAAAAATCAAAAAAAGTACTTACAGAAAAAATTATTTTAGAAAAACCTAAGGATATGTTTTTGCCATCATCAGGAATGTATTATCATAATCAAGAACCTGCTATTACTACTCTTGATGAGCAAGCAAAAGTAGAGCTTACTGTATCTGTTACAGCCGTGATATTCCAGCATGATGCTTTCGCAGATGCGCTTGCGCGTTTATTATCCGGTGATAAAGTTGAATCCGATAGTCAACATTTCGTACTCCATAATCCTGATGATATTATGGTAGAGTTTTCGCCAGAAACTAATATGTCATTGCGCACATTTACAGATAGCGCTCTTTCTCCAACATCTCTCCGTTTCCGTGTTACAGGATATCCTTTAATTTCTAAAGTGGTTGATGTGGGGGCGCTTAAGAAAAATCTTGCAGGCAAAAGAATAAATGAAATTTCAGAAGTATTAGATTCTCTAATTGGTATTCGTAGAGTTGTAACTCATATTAAGCCAATCTGGCAATCTCATATTCCAATGATATTAGACGATATTTCAGTTGAAATTAAATATCCTAAGCGTACATCACAGGTTGCACGTTGACACATAGAAGTACCTTTGCTAGTATAGTGTCATTGTCATTTTGATGAGTGAAACTCGCAACAAGAATGAGTTAGATAACAACATCCGCCAGGGTGTTGTTATTGAGGCTCTACCAAATACTATGTTTCGGGTTGAAATTAACGACCCAGAAGTAGACACAGGAATACGTGTTGTAATAGCGTATCTTGCAGGCAAGATGAAATTCAATCGCATCAGAGTTTTAGTTGGCGATAAGGTTGACGTGCTCATTGATGGATATAATGACGAAAAAGGACGTATAGTAAGACGATATTAATTTTACAAATTATGCGTGTTGTAACTTCAATTCCAAAACGACGATTAAAAAGAGGGCAAAAGATTGTTCGGCGACGCGGTCGTTTATTTCTTATTGATAAAGCGAATCCAAGGAATAAGTCACGACAGAAATAGATATACATTTTATACATTATGCGAATCATTGGTATTACAATTCCTGATAACAAGCAATTATGGGTAGGTCTTACAACTGTGTATGGCATTGGTTATACGCGTGCGCGCTCAATTTTAAAAACTGTAGGTGTTGCGGAAAATAAAAAACCAACAGATCTTACAACAGATGAGGAAAATTCTATTCGTCAAGAAGCTGAAAAATTTGCGCTTGAAGGTACTTTAAAACGCGAAGTAAGTCAAAATATAAAACGTCTCAAAGATGTTCAATCCTATCGTGGCTCGCGTCATGCTCGTAATTTACCAGTACGTGGCCAGCGAACAAAAACGAATTCTCGTACTAGACGTGGTAATAAGCGAACAACGATGGGCTCGGGTCGTGTGAAAGTAAGTAAGACATAAAATTATTAATTTACATATCATTATTTAATTATTGTATGGGTAAAAAAAGAATTGTAAAACAAGAGGGCCAGCGACCAAATAAAAGTTTAAAAGACCGCGCCCTTTCTCGTGCGCCAAAAAAGAAGATAGTAAAAGGAAAACTTTTTATACAAGCAACATATAATAATACACTTCTTACACTTTCAGATGATAATGGAAACGTAATAATGTCGTCATCGTCTGGCGCTATTGGTTTTCGTGGAGCGAAGAAAGGAACTCCGTATGCTGCAGCTAAAGTAGGTGAACTTTTAGGGGAGAAAGCTTCAATCATGGGATTAAAAGAAGTTGATGTAATTGTAAAAGGGGTTGGGTCTGGCAGAGAGTCGGCAATACGTTCTTTTATTTCCCACGGTGTTACATTAGCGCGTTTGCAGGACACAACACCAGTACCTCATAATGGTGTGCGACCTCGTAAGCCACGTAGAGTGTAAATTATTAATTTGTTATTCACTATCTTCTTATTTTATATGTATCAAGAAAAGAAATACAAAATTGCTCGTCGCTTAGGTGCTGGTGTTTTTGAACGTTGTCAGACACCAAAGTTTGCAGCTTCTGAAGCACGCCGTTCAGGTTCTAGCAAAGGTGGCGGGTCAATGGGTGGCCCACGTAGAAGTGAATATGGATTGCAGTTGATAGACAAGCAGCGCGTTAGAATTATGTATGGAATTACTGAAAAGCAATTTCGTAATTATGTTATCCACGCGCTTGAAAGTTCTCAACCAGCGCGCACGCTTCTTGAGTTACTTGAAATGCGTCTTGATAATACAATTTATCGTCTTGGGCTTGCTCCAACACGTCGTATGGCTCGTCAAATAGTATCTCATGGGCATTGTTTGGTAAATGACAAGCGAACAACAATTCCATCGTATTCTCTTTCTAAGGGAGATATTATAAGTGTCCGTAAGGGTAGTATGAAAACAAGTCTTTTTTCTGATGTAACAAAATTTGTGCGTGATTCTATCCCTTCATGGCTTTCTTTTGATATGCAAGCATTAAAGGGCACTGTGAAAGGCAATCCTACAGATCCTGACCCATTTTTAAATCTTCAATCAGTTATTGAGTTTTACAGTCGTTAGGTGGGGTATAATGCGGAATTTATTTTAATTATTACACATTTTAATTTAGCTCACTTATTATGCATAACACTACTATCATTCTTCCGTCAAAATTTACTCGTGTTCGTGAAGAGGGGACAACAGGAGTTTATGATATTGAGGGTTTGTATCCGGGGTATGGCCACACATTGGGCAATTCATTGAGACGAATTATATATTCATCATTGCAGGGCTCCGCAATGACATTGGTAAAAATAGATGGAGCAGAGCATGAGTATTCTACGCTACCTGGGGTAAAGGAAGATGTGTTAGCTATCCTGCTTAATTTAAAGCGTGTTAGATTCCAATCATTATCAGATGAGCCACAGGTCGTAACACTTAAAGTAAAAGGTATTCGTTCTGTGACAGCTGCTGATATTGATGGGCATGGTACTGTTGAGGTGTTGAACCCAGATCAACATATTGCTGAAATTACTACAGCGCACGGTTCTCTCTCCATGGAAATAACAATTGAACGCGGAGTTGGCTTTATCCCTCGCGATGTTGCACATCATGAGAAACTTCCAATAGGTACTATTGGTGTTGATGCTATTTATACTCCTATTCGTAAAGTAAGTTATGAAGTAGATAATATGCGCGTTGGCGATCGTACTGACTATAATCGCCTAAGACTTACAATACAAACAGATGGAACTATGACGCCGGCTCAAGCACTTGAAGAATCTATTAAAATCATGATACATCAACTGCGTTCAATTCTTGACTTGACAGAAGAAGATATTTTCCCTTTAATTCCCAGTCATGAGCCACAGAACTCAGAAACAATGTCTTTAGATACGCCTGAATTAAATAATGAGCAGTTGTCTAATTCTATTAATACTGCTGATATTCTAAAAACACGTATTGAAAGTATTAACCTTTCTACTCGTACCATGAATGCTCTTTCGGAAGCTAGTATTCGTACAATAGGTGGATTGGTTAAGAAAACAGAAGAAGATCTTTTAGATGTTGATGGGCTAGGAGCAAAGGCGATAGAAGAAATAAAAACAGCATTAGTAGCTCTTGGGGTATCACTAAAAAGATAACACAGAATATATAGTAATAAGTAATACTATTATTTATATTTAATTCATATTATATGCGACATCATAATACTAACAAAAAATTAAGCAGAATTAAAAAAGTACGTGTTGGTCTAATGCGTTCTTTGCTCGTTGCTTTAATTGAACGTGAAAGTATAACGACAACTCTTACACGAGCGCGCGTACTTCGTCCAAGTATTGAAAAACTTGTGACAAAAGCACGTACAAATGATCTTGCGACACGTCGCGTTATACTTGCTCGTTTTGGCAATAACAATGATATTGTTAAAATATTATTTAATACAATAGCCCCACGATATATTAGTCGTAATGGCGGATATACGCGTATTGTAAAGTTGCCACAACGCTCAAGTGACAGGGCACCAATGGCTATTATCAAATTTGTTTAATATATCTTAATATCTTGCAAAAGAATCACTTTCTGATAGTCTAGAGACCGTACGTTTTGTTATGGCACACTATACAATTGATGCTACAAATAAAAAGATAGGCCGTTTAGCAACAGAGGTTGCAGATTTACTACGTGGCAAAAATTTGCCTGATTATACACCATATCTTAAACCCAACCACACTGTGGCTATTATTAATGCGTCAAAGCTTGACATTGATGACTCAAAACTTGAGCATATTTATATAACATATTCAGGATATCCAGGTGGCCTTAAGAAAGAGACCAGGGGGCATATGTTAGAAAGATTAGGATACACTCGTATTTTACAGCATGCTGTACGTGGTATGCTTCCTGATAATCGTTTGCGTGATGATATGTTGAAGCATCTCAGTATTACAGATTAATTTTTTATATTATGATTAAAAAGTCAGACACAACAAAAACAAGTTCAAAGACCAAATTGAAGAAAGAACCAAAGTCAAAGCCTGCCCCAAAGGAAAAGGCAAAGGCAGGCAATAAACAAGATATAATAAAATCAAAACCGCATATACAGACCAAAATAAAGAATGTAACAGAAACAGAAGAAGATTTGGATGTTATTGTTGATGACGTAGTAGAAATTGTCGCTTCAGCAGATAAACGTAATTTAAAAAAAGGTGAATATATCGCGGCGATCGGTCGCCGTAAAACATCTACAGCGCATATACGTCTTTTTTCAGGTGGCAAACACACAGTTATTACTGTGAATGGGAAAAGTCTAGAGGAATATTTTAAAACTCCTGAATTACAAAAAACTGTTCGTCAGCCATTTCAGAAGATAAAATATCCAGATGCATTTGAAATTAGTGCGATTGTTCATGGTGGTGGCATTAGTGGCCAAGCTCAAGCAGTACGCCATTCAATAGCACGCGCTCTTATTGAATATGATTCAGCGACCAGACCACAACTAAAAAAGTTTGGTTATCTAAAACGTGACCCTCGTAGTAAAGAGCGCAAAAAGCCGGGTCTCAAAAAAGCTCGTAAATCATCACAGTGGAGT
>MFUQ01000015.1:30212-39224 GCA_001785725.1 Candidatus Nomurabacteria bacterium RIFCSPLOWO2_01_FULL_36_10b | reverse complement strand
CAATAGGGGGCTTTTAATTCTCAAAACCCTCACCACCTCGTCTGACGAGGTGGGGAGGGTGTCCCGCCTTGGCGGGACTGGAGGGGATATAAAAATTATAAGAGAAAAGTATCTCGGAGATATTTTTCAGTAAGAGAGTCCAAATTATCTGTAACAATAATCATAAGTTCGCTCGTGAGTCCCAAATCCTCTTTCATATTAGTTAAAAGATGTTCAAATGGGTGAGGGGAAATCCATACTGAATTTTTTAAACATACGAAATTTGCTTTTTTTAATATATAACGTAAAGCGCTTCGCATTTCTTTTTCTGATTCATTAACATCAAGTATAATTATGCGCCATTTGCCATCCCAGCCCATTGGAATTGGGTGCGGATTGTCTAAACGAAATGAACGTAACTTTTGTCTCCCTTCTTTTGTTATACGAAAAAATTCTGATCTATTAGTTTCAAATTTTATTACATATCCTTCTTTAATAAGATGCTTAAGTGTGCGTTGTATAACATACTCTGATTTTACTTTTCTTTTTGAAATACCAGAATCCACAGCTAATGCTACATACTTAATAACATCATCATGAGATGCTGTTTTCTTGTCACTTATATAGCGTAATATGATATTTTGGAGGTTCACCTTTTCTTTCATATATGATATTTATGTGCTTGACTTTTATAGTAAAGCATATTAATAATATATTTACAAGTATTTTACGAACACCAAATACTTGTCAAAAGTAAATATACGAGTATAATATAAGGGTATCTTAATAATAGTTAGGAATATTAAGTATATTTTCTCGATGTTAGCGAGAAAGATTTGAGTAAAAAGTAAGAAAAACACATTAAATATGAAGAAAAAAGACAGCCAAAACAACAACAATAATAATATTAATGATAATGACGGAGAATTCGTTCAAGATGAAGAATTTATTAATGAAGGTGCCTCTGTGGATAAAATAAAGAAACTCCAACATGAAATTAAAGAGGTTAAGAAATTAAGAGATGAATATCTTGCTGGATGGCAAGGAGCAAAGGCGGACTATATTAATTTAAAAAGAGAGCATGAGAAGTCATTATCTAAGTTACGTGAGAATGTGCAAATTGATTGCATAGAAGATTTATTGCCAGTACTTGATAGTTTTGAAATGGCAATGAAAAATAAAGAGGCATGGGGAAAGGTTGATAAAAATTGGCGTGATGGAATTGAATATATTTATCAACAATTCTTATCTATATTAGGCAAATATAATGTAACGATTATATCTGAGACGGGAGCTCCTTTCAACCCACGATATCATGAGCCAATTGAAACAGAGAAGGCATCACAAGAATCATCTCCGCTGTCGGTGGCACAGACGGAAGATAATTATGATAGCGTGGTTGCCATTATACAGAGCGGATATAGAATTGGTGACATGGTAATACGACCAGCGAAAGTAAAAGTAAGAAAATATCAAGAATAATATTATTAATTAATTTATTCCTGCCATAGGCAAGAATATAAAAAATATTTTATGTCAAAAATAATTGGAATTGATTTGGGAACAACAAATTCAGCAGTAGCAATAATTGAAGGCGGTCAACCTAAGATTATAGAAAACGCAGAAGGGAATCGCACGACTCCTTCTATTGTTGCGATTGGCAAAAATGGCGATAGAATGGTTGGTCTTTTGGCCGAACGCCAGCGTATTACGAATGGCGATAATACAGTTTATGGAATTAAGCGTTTTATGGGGCACAATTATGACGAGCCAGAAGTAAAGAGCGTTCTTGGAACTGTGCCTTATAAAACAAAGAAAGGTAGTGATGGTGGAATAGTTGTTGAACTAGCTGGCAAAGATTACCGTCCAGAGGAAATATCAGCAATGATTTTGCAAAAGATTAAAGCAGATGTTGAAGCAAAGTTGGGAGAAAAAATAACGGATGCTGTTATCACTGTGCCGGCATATTTCAATGATGCTCAACGTAAGGCAACGAAAGATGCAGGAAAAATCGCTGGTTTGGATGTAAAACGTATCATTAATGAACCAACGGCGGCAGCGCTTGCATACGGTTTTGATAAGCAAAAGAATGAGAAAATTGCAGTGTATGACTTCGGTGGAGGTACATTTGATATTTCTATTCTTGAAGTTGGAGACAATGTTGTTGAAGTTAAAGCAACCGGTGGTGATCATATGATGGGAGGACGCGACATTGACCAAAAAATCATTGAGTGGATTGGTAGTGAGTTTAAGAAAGAAAATGGTGTTGATATCTTGAAAGACAAGCTTGCGCTACAACGTCTTGATGAATCAGCAGAAAAAGCAAAGAAAGAACTTTCTACTTCAACTGAAACTGAAATAAATATTCCATTCATCACATCTGACGCATCTGGTCCGAAGCATCTTCTTATAAAAATGACACGCGCGAAATTGGATGAGATATCGGCGTCCTTTATAGACCGTTCAGTACAAATTACAAAAGATGTCCTAAAAGATTCTGGTTTTTCAGCGTCAGATATTGACGAAATTGTACTTGTGGGCGGGCAGACGCGTATGCCAAAGATTGTTGAAGCAGTTAAGGTAATTTTTAATAAAGAGCCAAATCGTTCAATCAATCCTGATGAAGTAGTCGCGGCTGGGGCGGCGTTACAAGCAGGAGTATTACAAGGAGATGTGCGTGATGTCCTTCTTCTTGACGTAATTCCATTATCGCTTGGTATTGAAACACTTGGTGGCGTTGCGACAAAATTAATAGAAAAGAACACAACTATCCCAGCTTCAAAATCACAAGTGTTTTCTACAGCTGCAGATAATCAAACATCAGTAGAAATACACATTGTTCAAGGAGAACGTCCTATGGCAAGTGATAATAAATCGCTTGGTCGCTTCATACTTGATGGCATCCCTCCATCTCCTCGTGGCATGCCACAGATTGAAGTTTCATTTGATATTGACGTAAATGGAATTTTGCAAGTTAAAGCGAAAGATAAATCAAGTAATAAAGAGCAGTCAATACGTATTGAGGCATCATCGGGGCTTACAGATGCCGATGTCAAACGTATGCAAGCAGATGCAGAAGCAAATCGTGAGGTCGATGAAGTAAAGAAAAATCTTGCTGATAAACGCAACACAGCTGATATGTCTATATTTGCGGCAGAAAAAGCAATAAAGGAGTATGGTGATAAAGTTGACGCGTCAATAAAACAAGATGTTGAAGACAAAATATCAGAATTGAGAAAAGTAAAAGACGGCGATGATGCTCCTGCTATTGACCAAAAAACAAGCGACCTTTCTCAATCAATGCAAAAGATTGGCGAAGCGATGGCAAAATCAAATCCTTCTTCTGAAGAGAAGAAAGACACAGAGCCAACTGATGTAGAAGCGCAAGCTGAGGAGATTAAATAATGTACCCCCTCTGTTCTGCTTCGCTCCGCTTAGCGAAGCTTCGCAGAACACCTCCCCCTACTCTAGGGGGAGAAAAAGAATGGAAAATCTGTATGTCAAAAGATTACTACAAAATTCTCGGTATAGATAAAAATGCTTCTGAAAGTGATATTAAAAAAGCATTTCGTACACTTGCGCAAAAATATCATCCAGATAAACATGGTGGTGATGAAAAAAAGTTCAAAGAAGCGAATGAAGCATACCAAGTACTTTCCGATAAACAAAAGCGCGCTCAATATGACCAGTTTGGTTCTGAAGGACCAAATATGAGTGGTTTTGGTGGGCAAGGTTTTGGAGGATTCGGTTTTTCTGGATTTCGTCAAAGAACAAATGGCAACGTTGAATTTGATTTTAGTAATGTTGATATTGACGATATATTAAGTCAATTTGGCATGGGTGGTTTTGGAGGTTTTGGCAGACGTCGTGGGAAAGATGCGCAAATACATGTTGAGCTTACTTTTAAAGAAGCAGTTATGGGGGTTGAAAAAGAAGTAGAAGTTCCTGACCTTTCGTCTGGCAATGATAATGGTAAAAATAAAAAAGTAAAAATTACAATTCCATCAGGAGTGGATAGCGGTCAGCGTTTACGACTTTCTGGGTATGGTTTCCCGTCAAAAGTTTCTGGTGGTGAATTTGGCGACTTGTATCTTGTAATGGTAGTAAAGCCACATCCAACATTGCATCGCGAAGGTAAGCATCTTATTACTCATTTAGATGTAAAACTCACTGATGCTCTTTTAGGAGGAGAGTATAAAGTTGCCACACTTGATGGGAACGTGTCTATAAAAATACCAGAAGGTTTACAACCAGGTCAGATACTTCGTGTACGTGGGAAAGGAGTTCGTAGCCATGGTATGTTTGGGCATGGAGATTTATTAATAAAAACAAAAATAATAATTCCAAAAAAACTTTCAAAAGAAGGGAAGAATGCGGTGGAAACGATGAAGAATGAGGGACTATAAATTAGTATCGCGCTTAGCGTGATATAAATTGTGTTGCTTCTTTTGAAAGAGAAAGTAGCTCAATCTCTCACCTCAAAACCTTTTGCGATAATTTCATCGCGTAAACGATCGGAGGTTTCCCAATCTTTTTCCTGACGCGCTTTTGTGCGTTGATTTATCAGTTTTTGCACATCGTTAGGTATATACTCGCCTTCGGCGAGTGAAGAAAGAGATGGGATAATATACTTATCTGCATGCTCAATATCAAGTCCAAATACACGATCCATTGCTAGTAATGTAGCTCGTTTGTCCATATTTGGAATGTCTGATTTTAGTACTGAATAAACTAAAGCGAAAGCGCGTGGTGTTGCTAAATCATCATCAAGTGCTTCTTTAAATTTAGAAAGGAACTCTGTATTTGATAAACCAGTATCAGGTCCGAGGTCATTGAATAATTGCATCAGATTTTGGAAAGAACGTTGTGCGCTATCCATAGATTCCCAGCTGAATGTAATTGGCGAACGATAGTGACTCTGTAGAAGTAATAATCTATATGCAAAAGGGTTATACCCATTATCAATGAGAGTTTGGATTGTTATACCTGTTCCAGAAGATTTTGCCATTTTATCATTTCCAATATTTACAAATGCATTATGAAGCCAGTAATTCACGAATTTTTTGCCAGTAGCGCATTCACTCTGAGCTATTTCATTATTATGATGCACCATAGCTAAATCTTCTCCGCCAGTATGTATATCAAATGTTTCGCCTAAATATTTCATGCTCATGCCAGAACATTCAATATGCCAACCGGGGAAACCTTTGCCCCAAGGAGATTGCCAACCTTGTGTTTTGTCTAATTTCCAAAGCGCGAAATCGCGTGGATTTTTCTTTTCAGGATTTTCTGTTATACGAGAATTAAGTTCAGAATTAATATTTTTTATATCCAAACCTCCTAATTTACCATAATCAGACAGAGTGCTTGTATCAAAATAGATACAATCGGATGTTGTGTAAGTGTGTCCTTTTTCTGTGAGAATAGAAATAAGTTTTATGGTATCAGTAATATGGTCGCTTGCCTTTGGCATTTTATTTGGAATTAGAATATTTAGTTGTTCAATATCATGTATAAAAACATCAGTATATTCTTGACCAATTGCTAACATATTTTGAAGTGTAACCGGCATATTGCGCGCGCGCAGGGCTTTTGTCATTTTATCTTCACTAGTATCATCATCTGAAATAAGGTGTCCAATATCAGTTATATTCATAACTTGGGTTACAGAATATCCATTATATTCCATTGCACGGCGCACAATATCCGCAAATATGAATGCTCGCATATTCCCTATATGTACACGGTCATAAACAGTTGGGCCACAATGATACATACGAACATGATTTGGTTCAATGGGTGTAAAAACTTCTTTCTTTCTAGTAAGTGTATTAAAAAATGAAAGCATATATTATAGCCATCTCTTTTTCGTAAAGAGCGCAATCATGATAAGAATTACTACAATAGAACTTAATAATACAATAATTGCATTCATTGGATAACGTTCCATCATTTCAAATGCAACAATAATATCAACTCCAATAGAAAGTGGGATAAGAATGAAAGCAAGAATTCCAACTATACGCATGATATTGTTTGTACGTGTCGTTAGTAACATATCATTTGTTTTTTGTAAGTCCTCAAGTAATTGTTTGTCGCTATCAAGTGTATTCATGAGCTCACGATAGTGTGCGCCCAATCTATTAAATAAATATTCACATTCTCTTCCTAATATTGGAGTTGCATGTCGTTCAAGTTCCGCAAGTGTTATACCTTGGAAGCGTAGAGACCGCCTGTAATCTAGTATCCGTCTATTAAGAGAGGAAAGATCTGATACCATTGCTTGTTCTTCTCCAGAGAATATTTTTGTTTCAATATTTCTTAACTGATTATTAAATGTTGCAATTGTGGCGTCTAAATTTTTATATATTGTGCGGACAAGGTGAGTAAAGAGAAAACCTCCATTCGTGCCCAAATTATCTCTATCCATTATTGATGAATACTCAATCATTTTTTCAAACTCTATGATACTTTCAATAGGGTGGTAATGGGTTGTTATAAGGGCTTCTTGACCTATTATAAAATCAATTTCATGTTCATCTGGGGTTTCTGTGGTTTTTGAATCATTCGTTGAAGGGAAGTGCAATACTAAAAAAAGACAATCTTCAAAGACGTCTACTTTCGGTCTTGGACTTGGCGTTAAAAGTTCTTCAGCTATATATGGCGCAAGATGATACTGCGCCATGATGTTCATGACTTCTTCACGAGTTGGGTTCATTATGTCTATCCAAGTTAAATTGTTGTATGTATGCACTTTCTGCATAAAATATATATACATAGTATACAGTATGATTATAATAAATACTATACTTAATTCATTTTCTGCCGTAGGCAGGAAAAGTTTTTGTTGCTTGATTTTTAACAACTATTTTGTATACTAATTCAACTATGCCAATAATTAAGAAAATAGCCCAAAAAAAGGCGACAACTAAAATATTAGTTAAGAAAATACCAAAGACACCAAAAGATGTGGCGGTAGTAAGTGTTTCTAAAGAAAAGTTAGTAGCAAAGACCAGTGTTAAGAAACCAAAGAGCAAGAAGTCCGTTGCAACTGCGTTTGCAGTAATTGAAACCGGTGGTAAGCAATATAAAGTTTCAGAAGATCAAGTTATATCTATTGAAAAACTTGACGCTATAAGAGTTGGAGATGTTATAACATTTGATAAAGTAGTTTTACTTGAAACTGGCTCTGAAACAACTCTTGGAACTCCATATATTAGTGATGCTAAAGTAACAGGTGTACTTGAAAAATCAGGATTAGGAGAAAAAATTCGCGTTCAACGTTTTCATTCAAAATCAAACTGGCATCGCGCGTATGGACATCGCCAACCATTCATGAAAGTAAAGATAACGAAAATTTCTTAAAATAAAAACACCGCTATGTGGTGTTTTTATTTCTTGACACCATCCCCAATTCTGGGGAGGGTTGGGGAGGGGGAATGTTTTTGTTATACTACAGTCATATGCGATATGTTCCTCTTATAATAATTTCAGCATCTCTTTTCTTGCTTCTTTCATGGAGCTTTTTCATTTCTAATACAAATGCGCAGGGAACAGCTGGATGTAGCACAGCAGAAGAGTGTCGTGAAAAAATTAGTGAATATACAAAAAGTATTGAATTACTAAATCAGAAAAAAGTAGAGTTTACACAACAACTGCAAACTATCGCTTCACAGAAAACCACTCTTCAAAAGGCAATAAATGCTGTAGAGATAGAACGTAGGAAAGTTGTGAATGATGTTGATATAACGAATAAGAAATTACAAAAGACAGTTCTTACTCTTTCACAAATTAAAGAAAGCATTGGTATAGCTGGTAATCATATTGATTTGCACAGAGCTACCATTGCTTATGATTTGCGTGAGTTGCATCAATTTGATGAACGATCGCTCATTGATATTATTTTTAGCGACAAGCGTCTGTCAGATTTATTTCAAGAACTTAATCATACAGAACAGTTGAATGCTAGAGTTGGAGAGCGTATAACTGAATTGCGTTTTGTCCGCGCTAATTTAGGTGAAAAACAAAATCTTTACGAATCAGAACAGCAACAATTGGAAGATTTGAAACAACAAGTTCTTGATAAGAAAAAAATAATTGAAGGGCAAAAGGCGCAACAATCACAACTTTTGCGAGAAACACAAAGTAGTGAAGCAAAGTATCAAACTCTTCTTGCTGAAAATGAAGCATTGCGTCGCGCGTTTGAACAAGAATTAGCGGACTATGAAGCTACACTTAAATTTGTCCTTGATCCTACTGCTCTTCCAAAACCTGGTTCTGCCCCACTATCGTGGCCGACTTCTGCACCAGTTATAATTACACAGCTTTTCCAAGCTAGAACTGGCCCGCATTCTGGTACAACATTTGGCCATACTGGAACTGACTTCCGCGCTGTTTATGAACCAGTATATGCAATGGCTGATGGTGTTATTGGTGGTACTGGTGATACTGATGTTGCATGTAAGGCAGTTTCATTTGGCAAGTGGATTCTGTTGCGCTTTGATAATCATCTTGCGGCAACCTATGCCCATTTATCAGTAATTAGCGTCTCAACAGGGCAGAAAGTAAAAAGAGGACAGTTAGTGGGCTATAGTGGTCATACTGGACGTTCAACAGCCCCACACCTTCATATAACGCTTTATGCTGATATTGACGCTGACGGCAAGCAAGTAGTAAATGTACTAGGGCAGGAAAGTAAGGTATGCAAGGGCAAGATGCTTGTTCAACCTCGTGCGGCAACGGAGGCATACCTTGACCCTCTCCTATATCTCCCAAAAACGACAAAAGGCATGTTTAAAGCTGGGATAAAAGAGGATTAGGAATCTATTGACTAATACATTAAAGTATGTTATCATACTATTAAATAACATTGCAATGAAAAAAATGAAAAAAATTGCAATGGCACTTGCCATTGCCATGATCTTTTTTTCTATTTTTTCTTGCGCGTCGCGGAGAGGGCATTGCTACGCGCTGAAGGTTGGGAACCACGCCCAACCAAAGGGGGTCTGGCGCTAGTGCCAGACAAAAAAAGAT
>MFUQ01000015.1:29275-30179 GCA_001785725.1 Candidatus Nomurabacteria bacterium RIFCSPLOWO2_01_FULL_36_10b | reverse complement strand
CTTTTCTTTTACTATAAATTATGTATAATTGCATTTATTCATCGTCGCACTGCGACGATAGTGTAAACAAAAGAACAAAATTTATATGGTCACTAAATCTACAAAAGTCATAATATTCGGCCGTAAGCCGATAGAAGAATTGCTTGCTACGCAACCAAGTATTGTTAATCGTATTTGGGTAGAAGATTCTGTAAAAAATGTGAACTTTGAGAATATTCGTAAATATGCGAAACAATCTCGTATTGCAATTAATTCGGTGCCAGAACTTAAATTAAGAAATCTAGTTGGGGCTGATGCCAAACATCAGGGTGTTGTCGCAGAATTAAGTTATTTTCCATACACTGATTTTGATAAGTGGTTAAGTAACGTTGACACAAGTAAAAATCCAGCGGTCTTTCTTCTTGACGAGATTCAAGCCCCCCACAATGTTGGAGCCATTATTCGTACGGCTGCCGCAGCAGGTATGTCTGCTGTTCTTATGCCAGAACATCGTCAAGCTCCAGTAAATGGAACTGTTTTTAAGACATCAGCCGGCGCATGCATACATATTCCTATTGTTCGCATTGGGAATGTTGTCCAAACTCTTTCCGCGTTAAAGGAGAAAGGATTTTGGGCTTACGCTATTATCGCTGATGGAGAGACATCGCTTTTTGATTATGACCATACAACGCCTGCAGTTTTTGTTCTTGGAAATGAAGGCGATGGTATTCGTCGTTTAACGCGTGATAAGTGTGATGGCTCATTTGTTATTCCTATGCCAGGCAATAACATTGAATCACTAAATGTTGCGGCAACTGCCGCTGTTGTTGCTTATGAATATGTTAGAAAGTCTGTGAAGTAGTATTTAGCAAGTTATTTGCGTATTCTAATCTTCTTTTGGATTTCCTTTCATGGTTAAAATGAA
>MFUQ01000015.1:0-29256 GCA_001785725.1 Candidatus Nomurabacteria bacterium RIFCSPLOWO2_01_FULL_36_10b | reverse complement strand
TCTTAAAATAACTTTTATTTTCTTATTATTTATAATAGCAATTATTCCCCAATAATAAACTTGTTTTTGAAATAAAACTTTCTTTCCAACTTTCTTTTTGTAGTAATGAAACCTCTGTATTGTTTCTTCGTATTCTTGAATTGTTGTTGTAATTTTAACTAGATATGTAACATGTCGTAATAATTGGAATCTCATTACTTGGGACGGTTTATCTCTTATATTCCCATGACTTTTGTAAATTATATGTTTAAAACCTGCAGATTGGAATAATATAGTATTTTTTAACGCAGGACAAAAAATATTATAGATTGATTTATAATACGTACGAGCATTATTACGAATTTCTTTATAATTCGAAGTAGTAGTCATACAGTCTTCATCGGCTAGTTTAGTATAACATATTTTAAAAAACAAAAAAACCATCACGTGGATGGATTCTTTGTGGTGCCTGCTTTCAGCTTATGTAATAGCCAAACAGAGCTTACGCTCCACAAGCACATTCATAATATATCATGGATAATTACATATGCAAGTTAAAATTTATATTTAGTCAAACTACTAGACACTAGATTTTCCGTGGATATGTTATAATTAAATAAGAATTATGGTTGAGAATCCACAAGACATTACATATATTGGTGAAACAGATTTCCGTAATGCGCGGAAGAAATTTGGTATTAAAAATACTGATCGCTTCCGCCATATTTATATTATTGGTAAAACAGGCACTGGAAAAACTACATTGATAGAAAATATGATAGCGCAGGATATAATACGTGGAAATGGCGTGGCGTTTCTTGACCCTCACGGTTCATCAGCTGAAAAAATGCTTGATTATGTTCCAGAGCATCGTGTTAAGGATGTTATATATTTTGCTCCGTTTGATATGAATTATCCAATCTCATTCAATGTGTTGGAAGATGCAGGAGGGCCGGATGAGAGACATAAAGTTGCTAATGGTATTTTGTCTGTAATGAAAACAATTTGGGTTGATGCATTTTCAGGACGTATGGAATACTTAGTGCAGAATGTGCTTTTGGCGCTCCTTGAATATCCTAATGCTACACTACTAGGATTTAATCGTATGTTGACGGATAAGGAATACAGAAAGCTTATTGTTGATAATGTTAAAGACCCGTCAGTGCGTTCTTTTTGGATTGATGATTATGGTAAGTGGGATGATAAATACCGCAGAGAGGCAGGCGCGGCAATTCAAAATAAAATAGGACAATTCACATCTAATCCAATTATTCGAAATATTATTGCTCAACCAAAATCCTCATTTAATTTACAAGAAATAATGGATAATCAGAAAATTTTTATAGGGAATCTTTCAAAAGGTCTCCTTGGAGAGCAGAATGCGCAACTTCTTGGAGGGATGTTATCCACAAAAATATATTTGGCAGCTATGTCGCGGGCCAAACATCCAGAAGAATATATTGAGAAAAAATTACCCGGCTTCTATCTTTATGCGGATGAATTTCAAAACTTTGCAAATGAATCATTCGCTAGTGTTTTGTCAGAAGCTCGTAAGTATAAGCTTTCACTAACAATGGCGCATCAGTATGTTACTCAATTAGTAGAAACTGTGCGTGATGCCGTAATTGGCAATGTTGGCACAATGATTGTGTTTCGTATTGGGCCACAAGATGCGGAATTATTTGAAAGGGAATTTGCTCCAGAATTTGTTCAACAAGATATGGTTGGGCTTGCATTTGCTCAAGTATATATGCGTCTTTCAATTGACGGTATGACATCACGCGCTTTTTCGGCTCGCACATTGCCTCCAATTGCAAAACCAGCGATATCTATGAAAGAAAGAGTATTTCTATCATCACGTGAGATATATGCGCGTCCTCGTGCAGAAGTTGAAATAGAAATTGAAGAATGGTTCAAGCCAATTCCAAGCCAGAAGCAATTAGACCATCAAGAATATCTTAAACAAAAGCGCGCGGAAGTTGAGGCTACTGGAGGTGTTTGGGTAGAAGAAGAAGCGGACAAACTTTACCCAGCTCCAGTTGAAGATGAAGAAGATCATCGTGGATATAATAAAAAGTCATTTTATAAATCTCAATCACAATTGCCACGATATGGAGATAGAGATCGTCCATCTGGTTCTGCTCAATCAAGGCCATATTCGCCACGACAACGTTATACTCCTCCGATAGAGAATGCTCCTCAAAAACCTTCTAAAATTATAGTGTCTCCAGAATTACAAGGTTTAATAAATACTTTAGATTCTTCTACGAAGGAAGAAAAAATCAAAGCAGTTAAAAAAGATTCTTTCCCAGAGGAAAAGAAAATAAAAGATTCTATTTCATTAGATGATATGGGAAGTAATACTAATACTGCAATTTCAACAAAGTGGCAGAAAGAAAAAGAAGCCCGTGAAAAGGAAAAAGAAAAACGTCTTATTGAAAAAACTGCTAAGCCAGAATCAACCTCTGCTCTTAAAGATATTCTTAATCGTATAAAAATAGCAACGCCTCCATCACCAGATAAATCAACAACACCACATACATCTAGAGCGACAGAGCAACAGGCACAACAATCAATTCAACAGCAGACATCGCAAAAAACAGTTGCGTCATCTAATCTGCTAGAGTATACTTCTCCTACAGCCACAACGGTGCATTCGGATATAGTGCCGTCTCAACACACACTCTCTAATCCTGGCACAACACAAAACGAAGTTGATACTGATGTTTTGAGGCAGGTATTGGAATAAATTAATAACCATTTTATATATTATTCTCACGGCAAAGTCGTGTGATATTCCATATGAAGAAATTGTTTTTTGTGAGCATAGCACTCATTTTATATGCGCCTATTATTGTGTATGCGGAGATTCGTATATCGGAAATTATGTATGATCCACCAAGTATAGACACTGGCCACGAGTGGGTAGAAATATACAATGATACTGACGCAACGGTAACTCTTACGGATTGGAAATTTTTTGAGAACGCAACCAATCATAGAATTGTTGAATTTCGTGGAGGAACAAGTCTTCCTTCACATGGGTATGCTGTAATTGCAGATAATCCAGCTAATTTTTTAGCCGATAACAGTAGTTATACTGGGCTACTTTTTGATAGTGCTTTTTCTCTAAATAATACAGGCGAAACACTGTCACTTATTGATGATGGAGGGAACACTCGTGACACAGTGTCATACACTGTATTAGATGGCGCAAATGGTACAGGTTATTCTCTTCAATATAATTCTTCAACATGGGTTTCGGCTTCCTTAACTCTTGGGTCAGCGTATCAAACTTTATCAACTCAAAATAATGATACAACCGATACTTCTTCTACAGATGATGATACACAAACATCAAATGATGATAATAATTCAATTGATGATACAACAAATGTAACGCAAAATGATACTACAATATATCAAACATCACTAGTTACAGATAAAAAACATACAATGAGCGCTTCATCAATAATGAGAGACATGAAGGGGTATTTTGACCCATATTATACAAGCAAGCTTACAATACCGGCGCATGGAGTTGCTGGTGTAGCTCAATATTTTGCGCTTGATATAACGCTTCATAGATATAAAGAAGAGGATAAGCTTGTGAATCATGGTGAGTATATATGGTCAATGGGCGATGGCACGACATATACTGACTACTGGAACACACATCATAATCATACATATGAGTATCCCGGTAAATATATAGTTGTAGTTGAATTCTATGACAATGGGAATATTCTTCCTAACGCTGAACCGACATTTCATTTAGAGAAACAAATTTCAATTATAAACTCAGACATTCAACTAATTGGTATTGATTATCAAGGGTCTATACATCTAGAAAATATGACGAATGGAATTTTTGATTTTAGTGATTGGAGAATATGTTATAGCATAAGATGTTTTGTAGTTCCAGAATATACATATATTCCAAAGAAAGAATCTCGCTATTTTCCTACTTCTGTAACTGGATTTAATAGTATTATTTCTGATTCATCAGCGGAAGTTGCTTTAAAGTATCCAGATGGCAGAGTTCATTCGTCATATGTACGTAGGCCACAGAAAGATATTTCTGTTGAAATAGAAAATGAAATGCTATATACAGATGATGAATCAACACAAGTACAAATGCAAGACATAAATGATGCCTCTGAAGACAACATAAATAGTATAGAAGATGAAACTCAAATTGAGCTTTTATCGCAAGAACTTTCTGATAAATTTTCTGCATCAGCAAGTGATAGTATTATAAAAACAAAATCAGAAGCGACCATACCAAAATGGTTATGGGTATTATTTAGCGCAAGTATTATTGGCGCTGTTGGCACACTAATATATATCTATCGTTTAGACATTATAAAAATTATAATACGGAAGAAGGACTAGGTATTGTAATTGTTGATTCAATTTGATTAACCTGCTTAGTTTGCACGCTTGGTTGAGTTGATTGGGACAGTGCTTGTTGCGTAGTTACATGGTATCTCTCGCGTGATAGTATTATATATATTTGTCCTATTAGAGTGTCAGTTTTTTCCATAAGCGCTTGAACTGCAATTATATTATTGGCATCATAAGCGCTCTGTAATAAACTAAATGATGTATCAATATCTCGCATAAGTTTATCAGCAGATGCAGTTGTTTCTATAGTGTTTGAAGATGAAATATCAAAAGGTAATTTAATAACTTCTAATTTAGATATGTCTCCTCCAGCTGGAAGAGATACTGGCGCCACGGCAATATCAGTGTCAGTTGGAATAGAAGGCAAAGCGGTTACTTCACTAGTAGCATCATACATAGTTGGTACTTGCAATAATGTTTTATTTAGCAATATTGTAGGTTCTTGAATAACTTGTACAGGTTGTGGCGTTGGCACTACAATTTGTACATTTTTCGGCACAAGTGTATGTAGGAAAGTAATCTCGTTTTGGAATTGGTCAATGCTATTTTTAATATAAACATCATTAGTTATAAACGATGTAGTTTCAGATGAAATTGATGTAGCCACAGATGAAATCGGAATAGTTATAGAGTTAGTGCTATCATTAACTTGTCCTGCGCCATTGATATTTTCTGATGAAGTATCTCCATCATTCTTTTGTGGGTTATCATTTGTCTCAGCAATTAGAGTATTAATTTGATTTACAGTATTTTCTATTTTTGTAACTTCTTTTATATTTTCTTTAGCAGTTGCTAATACAACCCCCAATGTTTCTTCTATAATTTGGTTTGCTTCAGCAATAGTCATATCTGTTTTTATGATATCGTCCACATTATTATTTCCAGGATCGTTTGTCGTTCCTTCATCAGTAGTTTGTTCTATAGGTGTTGTTTCATCAATAACAGAATCAGAAGAAGTAACCTCCGCTTTTTCAGTTTGTTCCACTATTGTAGAGCTAATTTCTTGGCTACCAGTAATAAGTTCATCTTTAATGGCTTTAAGCGCCTCCATGTGTTGTTCAGGGTCGGAAAAGGCAACTTTATTAGCTGTGGTTGTTGCGCGCGATGTGTGTTCATTAATTTTTTGTGCGATTATAACACTTGTTTCTGTTGTAAGTTTACCTTGGGAAGAGAGTTCTTTTGCTTCATCAAATCGTTTATCTGTTAGGGTTATCTCATATGATACTTTAGCGGCAGGAGTTGGCTTTAGATTTGACTTTATAGTTTCAAAAGCAAGTTTTGCGGTATATAAAGCATCGCCAGGTAGAGCTTGTTCTGAAGCGCTTGCTAGTCCTGTTCCCCCAATGAGTAAGACAATTAAAATTACAGCAACACCACGAATGAAAAATCTATGATGAGCCAAAATCCAACGATGAGATCTTATTTTTGACGGATATGAGAATGGTGAAGTTATAGGAGTGTTTATATGATTTAAAAGTAAGGCACGCATATTAGCCCTCTCATTTTCTGATAGGCGCATAAGTTCTCTTACTTTTTCTATTGTTTGTATAAACTTTTGCATAATTTTTTCTTAATCTTTCTTGATCCCACCACTTATTAATTGTTGCACATACTTGAGAGCTCTCCCGAGACGCACTGATACAGTATTTGGTTCTATATCAAGTAGTTCAGCTATCTCTGCTATAGAAAGCCCATCAATATGTCGCATTACAATAATATCGCGATATTCTGGTTTTATATTATCAAGAATTCTTAATGCAATACCAATCTCTGATTTATGTTCTATTGACTCATACTCGTTATTTGAAAATTCATGTCCTTCATCTATAAGAACTTCTAATGATTCTTCGTGGTGTTTTCTAAAATTATCTATAATTAAATTACGAGCAGTTTTATATAAAAACGCGCGTATATTTTCTATCTGTGTGCCATTTCCAATAGAAGACCATATACGAATAAATGTTTCTTGAGTAATGTCCAGAGCCGTATCACGATTACGTGTTTTACTACGAATAAAACGAAATATCTCATCGGCGTACTTATCATACGAGCTTATAAAATAATCAGATTGTTGTATTGGAACCTTCATAATAGATGACGTAAAACTAAGCATTTTATGACCCTTTACACCTATCACTATAAGTGGTATTTCCTTTATATTAAGCCACACCACACACAAATTATCATATACAGTATACTATAAAATCTTTTATTTATAAATACATAATTTATGTTCTCAAAACTATAAAAAAGTCTCTCCGAGACCTCCCATAGTGTATGGGAGGTCATCCCGTCTGACGGGACGGGTGGGGTACTATACAATCAGATAATGCCCTCCACCCTTGTGACGGGTGGGGTACTGACGTAATAAAAAAGAGTTTCTAATATATGGGAGGTCGTCCCGTTTGACGGGACGGGTGGGGTACTGCCACAAAAGACAATTGAAGTTATTTTTGTTATACTGAATTTATGTTACATTATAAGAATAGAAGATATAATGCAAATTCTGATATCTCACACACTAAATCAGTGCTTGTTATCGGGGGCGGTTTCGTTGCTATACGTTGTATACTTGATTTAATTCAGCAAAATACTTCTGTTTCTATCACGTTAGTTAGTATAAATAGTTTCTTTGAATATTATCCTGGTATGTACCGTGTTGCTACGGACTCATCTCCAATGCAAGTATGTATTCCTTTTTGTAATATTTTTAAGGATATGCCAGTGAAAGTAATAACTGATAAAATTATTTCTTTTGACCCAGCAAAACGCACAGCTATTGGTTTGAGCAATACAACCTATACAGCTGACTATATTATTCTTGCTACTGGAAGCCAAAATAACTATTTTAATATTGAAGGTGTTATTGATACATCATACAGCTTAGAATCTGTACGTGAAGCTTTTAGATTAAAACGACATATTATTGATATGTTTGAAAAACATACACATAGTGAAGTTGAAGAAACACTCCTAGCGTTACATTTTGTTATCGTTGGCGGTGGTCCCGCTGGTGTTGAGCTTGCGGGTGAGCTGGCCTCATACACTCATCGTCTTGCAGATGAATATAAAATAATAGAATCGCTTATAACAATTGACATTGTTGAAAGAAATCCTCGTTTGTTAATGCAACTTCCCGAACGAGTATCAAAAAAAGTTGAATCTCGTATAAGATCACTAGGAGTAAACCTATTTCTTAATCGTACACTCATACGCGATGATTCATGGACTGTTTATCTTAAGGATATGAAAATGGGCGCAAAAACTCTTATATGGACAGCTGGCGTTCGTCCATCAGAATTATCACAGAATATAAAAGGATTTGAGTATCAAAAAAATGGTCGTATTATTGTTGACCAGTATCTTCAAGCAAAAGGTCACAAGAATATATTTATTGCTGGAGATATAGCTGATACTCAATATTCTGGGCTTGCTCAAACAGCATTATATGATGGAGCGTATTTAGCATGTATTATTGATTCTGATATGGCAAAGTATGAACGTCCAATTTATAAACCCAATAAAAATGCATTTAATATTCCAGTTGGACCGGGGTGGGCTGTTCTATTTATTCATAACATACTTATATCAGGCCGTTTGGCGTGGTTCATGCGTCACATTATTGATTTTCGCTTTCTTCTATCAATATTGCCATTTTACCAAGCATGGCGTGTATTTTGGGGGAAAGAGAAAAACACAGTCATTAATTAGTGACGAATATTATGTATAAAAGATTTTCCCCACATTTTTCTATGATATTCTGTAAGTTATCTTCTAAGACTTTGTGGCTATCAATTTTTCACTACTTGCATCGTCCATCAAGTATTTTCTTTATTTTTATTTCCATAATACTATTTGGTTTGCGAGCAAATGTAGAAGGCATACTTACTGTGTTATTTTTTATAACATATAGCATTATTACTAATTTTGTTTGTGAGTATAGATATTTATATGAAGATGATAATACCGCATCAAAACTTCCATTTTTATTGATGCTTAAACATCTTGTGCGTAAAGACACAATTATAAGTGCAATTATTAGCATAATAGGAGTCGGCGTATATGTATTAATGGGAAGTGGGTGGAGAGAATCATTAATATTAGTTTTTTCTTTAATAATATCTTTCATACCATATATACGAATATTAGTGCCTCAAAAAATAGTTGAATGGCAAGATGATCGTTTTATTATCATCATGAGTATGGTATTTCGCTACGCGATACTTAGTTCAATTGTTACTAGTATCATACTTGGTTTGCCACTTCCAGTAACACCGCCACAAATAATGTTGCTTGGATTAGGAAGTACATTTTTCTTATTCTTAATACGACATGATAGAACAAAACATCCAGAGCATAGAATTCCTCATTATGATATTGAGACATCGCAAATACAAATACTTCCACGTCAGTGGCTAATATATAGTATCGCAGCAATGTGTCTTATTTGTTTTGTTATACTTATGATAATGGCAACAATGTGGCCACATGGGTATATCCCAGCAACATCATTGGTCTTTTTGACATTTGGTGCATTTCTTTGGTGGGGGACACGACGTTATCATATACGTTCATCATTGTGGACGATATTTCGTAGATATAGTTTTAAAGTTCCATTTTCATGGCTTTCAATCACACTCTTTTTTATATATTTAGTATTAATGCAAACTCCGTTATTCCAACGCGCTTTTGATTTTATACAGCTTCCGGTGCGTTATTGGATTTTAGCAATTCTTGTTGGTGGGACAATTATACTTCTAGACCAATTATGGGGTGTTATATATTGGGGTGCTCATACTTCGCGTGATGCCGCATAATTTTTAAGAATTTCAGGGATTTTTTTAAAATCTTCAATTATTACTTTTCGTAAATCACCGTTATACATTGCTGCCGCTGGATGATAAAGAGGGAAGAAGTATTCAGTTGAAAGCACTATGGAATTACCATCAGCAAGATGCAGATGTCCTCTCTTTTTTAATACTTTCCCATGAACATCAGAAATGCGTGCTTCTGGAACAAAGTTACTAAGTGCATGCCTGCCTAATGTTACAATCAATTTTGGTTGAATGCAATTTAACTCATCAGCGAGCCAGTGATAGCACGCGGATTTTTCCTCTGGTAATGGGTCGCGATTATTTGGTGGGCGGTACTTAACTGTATTTGTTATATAGACATCCTCACGTTTCATACCAATACTCGTGAGCATTTCATTGAGAAACTTCCCAGCGCGACCGACGAATGGTTGCCCTTGTTCGTCCTCGTCTTTACCGGGCGCTTCACCAATAAAAACAATCCGCGCTTCTGGATTACCAACTCCCGGTACAGGTTGTGTTGCTGTTTTTTGTAGTTCACACACACAATCCTTGAACCATTTTGAATGGATTTCATTTAATTGTCGGGCCTTATTCATAGTTATTATACTTATTTAAAACCCTTTTATTATAACATTATACTCCAGCTATTGCTGGAGCATCTTTTTTCTGCTAGAATGTTATTTTGTTTATTATATTTATATGTTCGGCAAACTATTCCAAGGATTGAAGAATAAGGCTGTAGCTCACATGGTTGAGAAGCAGATGAAGAATGTACCTCCTGCACAACGGGAGATGGTTACTAGAATGGTACAAAATAACCCACAGCTTTTTAAAAAGATAGCAGATGAAATTGAGGCAAAGAAAAAAGAAGGTAAGCCAGAAATGTATGCCGCTATTGAGGTCATGAAAAAGTACCAGAGTGAATTGCAGAAGTTATCTGGACAGTAGACATAATTTCTAATGACTTTATATAATAATTTTGCTATATTCTAAGCATGAAATTATCAATCGGTATTGTTGGTCTTCCTAATGTTGGTAAATCAACGCTTTTTAATGCTCTGACAAAAAAGAGTGTTCCTGCAGAGAATTATCCATTTTGTACTATTGACCCGTCTGTCGGTATTGTGCCTGTGCCGGACCCACGTCTGCATATTTTGAGTGAATTATCTAAATCCGCAAAAACAATTCCTGCTGTAATAGAATTTGTTGATATTGCTGGTCTAGTAGAAGGAGCTTCAAAAGGAGAAGGATTGGGGAATCAATTTTTATCGCACATTCGCGAAACAGATGCGATTCTTCATCTTGTGCGTCTATTTGATATTAATCAAAATGATAAAGTACAGATTAATCATGTCTATGGTTCTGTTGACCCGTTGCGTGATATGAAAGTAATAAATATGGAACTCATATTGGCAGATTTGGAAACTGTTACAAAGCGTATTGATAAAATTTCAGCAGATCTAAAGCGTGGCGATAAAGATGCAAAATTATTGAATCTTGTTTTGGAAAAGATAAGAAAAGTGCTTGAAGCGGAGCGTATGGCATCGTCGGTTATACTGATAGACGAGGAGCGTATACTTATGAAAGAACTCCACCTTCTCACAGCGAAGCCAATGATTATTGGACTCAATATGAAAGTCGGCGGTGTTAATTTCAATACAGAGTATCCAGAAAAGTTTGCAGAGCTTGAACATGCAATAGCAGAATTAGGCGCAATGTATGTAATTATTGACGCTCGCACAGAAGACGATTTAAAGGATTTTGACGGAGAGGAGAAAAATGCTCTTCGTACAGAACTTGGTTCTGATTATGATGGCATTAACCATCTCATTCGTAGTTCATATGAGCTACTTGAACTTATGACATATTTTACTACAGGATCTGATGAAACACGCGCTTGGACAATTGAACGTGGTTCAACTGCGCCTGTTGCTGGTACAGCAATTCACACTGATTTTCAAACAAAATTCATCCGCGCTGATGTTGTTTCTTATGATGATATAATAGAGTGTGGGTCCATAGCTGAAGCTCGTTCTCGTGGTAAACTCCGCACTGAAGGGAAGGAATATATTGTTAAGGACGGAGATGTGATTGAGTTTAGGATATAAAATGATGCTCGTTCTGCGAAGTCGCGCTTAGCGCGACGAAGCAGAAGAGATGTCATTGAGTTTAGAATATAAATTTCTAAAAAGAAAAACCCCGGCTGCGCGCTCGGGGTCTCTGTTTTTTCAAAGAACTTTGGCAGTGTTAGAAACTGCCTTTTTCTCCTGCAGGTTTTATAAACTCGACCACATCCTCTTCCTCGAGGATGTGGTCTTTTCTGACCAACCGCCCGTTAACTGTGATTTGGACAGTCGGTGGGATGTTTAGCACATCCTCCAACTGCTCCATAATCGTGCCGACGGCGTCACCGGACACGCGCTCAACATGTTGCATGTTGGCGCCACAAATGAATTTTGCCATAAATAAAATCTCCTTCCTTTTTAAATTTTTAAACCAAAAATAAATCAATTACGACTGGTTGAACGCGCGTTTCCAGTCATTAAATCAAAATAAACCTCGGAATAACTGAAGTGACCCTTTTGGTCATCTCGCCACTCCAAGAATTTCCAGAACGTTGTCAACATCCACGCAGAAGCAAGGAAGTTGGTAAATATGAGTTGAGGTGAACCGCTTTCTGCAAGTTCTTCACAGCTCATTTCACCAGGATTCTTGTCCTGCGGGTTTTCAATCTCCGGGTGGAGATGCGTAAGCGGGGGAGTTATATTTTCTCCGTTTTGTCGGATGAAAATCTGTACATTCCCATCGCTGTAATCATTCCCTCCAGAAATTAGCGTAGCGTTTTTTAACTCCGCGCACCTATCTGACAAGATTTTGCGCGTCGCGTGATTGTCAACGCAAGAGAACACGATGTCTCCATAATTGATGGCGACATATACATTTTCCTCCGTTACATACCACGCTTTCCCGGAAATTTCAAGTTTCGGATATTGGCCAGATAGTTCTTTTACCAACACCTCCGCCTTGTTACCGAATTCAGAAAACTCTTGGCGAGTACCGTTCTTCGGTTCAAAACTGTCTCCGTCAATGAGCGTTACGGTAATTTCTTCCGCAAGCTCATTCAGATAGCGGCAGAGTGGTCGCACAAGATGCGACCCTATCCCACCAATCCCAATGACGACGATGTTCATGGTTTCACCTCCTCGTTTTTTGGAGGTGTTTTGCCCCCCGTATCTTTTTTAATCGTTTTGTTGTCTGTTGCCGGATTTTCTTTTCCCCCGGCTGGATTTTCATCCGTGAATGCTGGACGTCTCCAGCGCTCAAAGTATTCCATGTCGGTGGTGTCACCACTGGCATCAGGATCGTTGACTTGTTTATTATCAATGATAATTGTCCTTCTGTCATCTCTACTCCTGCCACCAAAGTCGTACCACCCCCTTTTGGACACTTTCTCCATCCACTCATTTGGTATTTCCCATCCATCTGACAACACCTGTTGTGCGTCCGAAATTGTATGCATTTGTGGGGAGTCATAGCTACGATTATAGTCATAACCATAACCATACCTACGATCGTAATCACGATCATTCTTGCCCAACAACGTTTCTCCCACCCATCTTCCAATTTTGGATTGTTCCTCAACAATCTTTGTTACACCGTCAAGGAAATTGAGCGGGAGTGCCATTCGTGTTCCATTCACGACGGCTTCGGCGTCCATGCTGAACCTGTCAGGATAATTCATGTTGCCTAATGTAATATGAATTCCATCCACCTGCGCTTCATCACGGACATCTGTTCCCGAGTGGAACGCGCTCATACTGCTGTGTGAGTGCATCGTCCCGACAAATACATACCCATCTATCCTGTCTGTCATTTCATAATCAACGTGTGAATATGAGACAACTTGTTTTGGAACAGTCAGGTTCCACCCGAGCTCGGGTGAGTAATGAATGAGCACGGCGGCTTCAGAACCGTGTTTTTTATACACGGCTTTAAAAAACGCCCATACTTTCGTCATCACAACAGAGCTGATAGCGGGAAGCTTCAACTCTATAGCTGTTTCCTGCGTATCAAGTACAGCAATCTGCCTTACTGGCACGATTGCTTTCGCCCACCAGCTTTCCTTTTTGAGGAAAATGCCGTTTTTCGCGACTATATAATATGTCGCGTCATTGGGTGGTGACACTTCTGGTATCTTAATATGAACTTTAAACATAATTAATTACCTCCTTTTTGTTTTTAGATTTGTTTAATTTTGTCTTTAACGAATTCTACTCTTTCAGAGCAGATGCTATCAATTTCTCTAAGAAGAATTCGCTTCGCTTCCGCGCACATTGTATCTAACTCACCATCTACAGATGGATTGGTAAGCAGATCCTCAACCTGGCTTCTGAGGCCTTGCATTACTTTTCCAATAAGATTTGCAAGTTTCTCATTTGCCATGGTTAAATTATCTACGTTGACGACAGAGTGAGAAACCATAAAATGGATTTTCTCAACAATCTCGCGGGAGAATTTTTCTCCCAATGTGCCGGCATACTCTTGGAGTGTGTCTACATACAGATTTTCCATTTTTGGGACGGCACTCGCATTTAATGCATTGTTAAGCATTTTTTCAGAAATGCTTTTGACACTATTTTTTGTTGATTGCCACTTCAGTCCCAGCACAAATTGTGCATTTCTCTCGCTTTGTTTTTGCCATTCCGCAAGTGACACAAGCTGTGGGAACTGGGATGCCGCAGATTTGGAGAATTCACTCAAATCTGTGTTAAAGTTGCCTCCCCAATAATTTTGGATTGCTTCCTCAACTATCTGCGCCTGTGTAGCATCCTTGCTCACTGGTGTTGGGAAACAAATTGTGTAGTCACTTGTTCTAGCATTTGGCAATGCGTGACAGAGAAGCTCATCCGCTTCATTCTGTAGCCGTGTAGTTCTGAAAAACATTTGAAGCCACAAGAAATTGTTCTTTCGGATGGTTGCAATAAATATAACGTAAGGTAACGCTATCCGGAATTTTTCTTTCAGGTAAGATATTGTTTGTACTCGAGGGGCTTGTTCAATAATGAACACGGAAGCGTCATCTTTTTTAAATACAAATCTACAACCCAAAGGTAGAGCGATTGAACCTGATGAGGAAGAACCATGGTTGTTACCATGTCCTCGTTTTTGCTCTTCTTCCCGAATTTTTATCAAGAACATCCAAAGATGTCTTTGGATACTGTTCGTTAAGGCCTCTTTAGCCATAGTTTTTATGGCTTCAGATAGTTTCTTTCTGAAATCTATCTCGCTACTTTTGAATAGATCAACAAGGAATTTTTCATGGAAAGAGTTGTAACTTGATACGATGTTTCCTATCGTATTAGTTTTGATAGAGTCAATTCCACTGTTGATACGTCCTGTTATTCTTTTTACAATCGTTAGCCAGAACGTTTTTGGGTAATTATCAACTCTATTTTTTAATGCTTCAGGTATCCCGGTTATCGGGTTGAGGATGTCTTTGGTGAATGACAGTTTTAATTCATCATTACCAATTTTGTAGATAGGGAACAGCCCGGCTACATACTTAACCAACCGAAATGATGCTGAAGCCAATGTTACCTCACTACCATTTCTGTTGATGAGAGAAAGCCCCTTTTCGTCAGATGTAACAAGACGTCTACGAGCTCTCTTATCAAAAACTCTTCGAATAAATTTTTTTAATCCAAACATTTTTTTATCCTCCTTATTTTGTTTACAAATTTACTTGAAGGTTAGCATAAATGCTCTATTTTGTCAATATGTACAAAATATCAAATTAGTCGCACAAAAGATATCCACAACCATGCCTTTCCTTATCCTATTAAAATATGTTATACGTATATACGTAGCATTATTCATAATTTGCGGGGAACAATAGTATGAAGACTATTTTAATAAAAAGTATATATATTTGCATGATTGCAAGTATGATTATCAATGTTGTACCACATATAGCATATGCGCAGGGAGTTCCAATAATACAAGATGCGCAAGATGCAAAAACGCAAGACATACTTACGCAAGACGTCACAGACAAGAGCAATGAAAGTTCTGACACTCGTCATGAAGGCACAACAACTCAAAATGATAATGACGATAATATAAATGATTTATTTAGCGAAAGCGATGATAATTCAGAAAGTTTTTCTAATGATGACAATAATAACGCAGATGTTGCCCCCAGTGAAGACGACACGTCTTCTTATGAAAATAGTGATGATTACGATGAAGACAATGATGATGGTAGTGTTTTTTCAGAGTCATCCTCATCAGGTATACCTGATTTTTTAAGTCGTACGCCAAAGAGCGCAAATTCTCCTTTTGATAATTTGTCAGCAGGGAATGCATCAGGAACATTACGATACACATATCCATTCGCGCTTCCACCCGGTCGTCTTAATATGACACCGGATTTACAACTTCAATATGATTCCGGAGCTATACGTGACAGTGATATAGCCGGATATGGTTGGTCTCTTGATATTCCAAGCATTGAGCGTGTGAATAAAAGAGGAATAGAGAATCTTTACACGAGTACTGATTTTTCTTCTTCTTTTTCTGGGGAATTAGTTCCAATTTCTATAAATTTGCAAGGTATTGGTGAATATGGCGTGCGTAATGATGACGGTTCTTTTTTAGAGTACGAATATACGACGTCTGGTACTTGGGAAGTTACAAACAAAGATGGAACAGTATATACATTTGGTGCGTCAACAAACGATCAGATAGTTGACCCGTTTGATAGTACGCATGTAGCTCGTTGGATGTTAAGCGAAGCACGAGATATAAATGATAATTTTATACAATATGATTATGTAAAGGATAGTGAACAAATTTATCTATCAGAAATTTTATACACAGGACATGGTACAGCGCAAGGTCCTGCGCGTATTTCTTTTATATTAGAGTCAAGACCAGACACTTCAATATCATATGCAACAGGGTTTTCTATAGAAACGCGTAAACGTTTAAAGTATGTTGAAGTATATTTTGATACTCAATTAATACGTCGTTTTACTCTCTCGTATAGTACTGGGAGTAATGGGATACGCTCACTTTTGCAATCTATTAGAGAAACCGGATATGATGAGCAAGGAAATGCTAATTCTTTATCTCCAACAACATTCACATACACATCTTCAAATCTCTCATGGTCTCTTTCAAATAATTGGAATTGGCAAGGACGGCAATATTTTCTTGATGCAAATAATGATGACACGCTTGTAACGCCAACAGATTTGAATAGCGATGGATGGGTTGATTTACTAAATCCTTATTATGGCGATAATAGTAATAAAAAGAATTGGCTTCGTACGTCATCTAATAATGAATGGAATGAAGTACCACAAGATTGGGATGTCCCGCATAATATGTTTTACAATGGAAATGTGTCATTTCGTAGTGTTCTTGCTGATATTGACGGGGACCTGGACCCTGATTTTATTTCTCCTCTTCATTCATCATATGGAATGACAGGGCAGGTATATTTAAACGATAGTGCGTTGCATTCATTTTCATCTCAAGGAATACCACTACCATCTCTTATCACAATTGCGCCGGGCCATCGTTTCGCTGAAATTAATGGTGATGGTCTTTTGGACAATGTCGTGAGTTTTCGTAATAGTGCTACTACTTCAGTAGCTTCTGTGTCTTTTACAAATCAAAATGGCGGGGCGTCATGGATTCAGCAACCACTAGTATTTCCGCCGAACTCTCAAGCAAATTACTTTTACTTTGAATGGTTTTCTGTTGATAGAGCCACGTCTCTTTTAGATGTAAATGGAGATGGGCTTGATGACTTTGTTGTAGGATTTAACGTCAGTCCACTTATAGAAGTGTATTTAAATGTTGGAAATTCAAAATGGGTTTATGACCCTAATTGGCAAAATAATTTTTCTATTCCTATTGCTGAGGCCTCACAACGTCGTGGTGATTCTGGCGCGCGGTTTGTTGATATAAATAGCGATAATCTTCCAGACGTTGTATATGTTACTGATAATAATAATAAGGTATTACTAAATACAGGTAGAGAATGGGTAGAAGTGACTGGGCTGACACTACCAATACCTAATACATGGTCTAGAGGTCTGCGTGTCTTTGATATAAATTCTGATGATCTTTCTGACTTTATTTTTTCAGACGATTATTCCGGAGATAACACAAGCAGGTCTATATATACTCATGATGGAATACAAGCAGATTTATTAAAGACAATTACAACGCCTGATAGAGGAATGATAACGGTAACATCATATAAACCAAGCACACAGTATCGTGATGCGAACGGCGCTCTTTTGAACAAAAGTCCTATTCTTATTCATACTCCAGAGAAAGTCAGATATGATGATGGGCGCGGAGGAATGTGGACAGACACATATACATATAGTGACGCATTTTATTATTATAATGGACCATATGATAGAAAATTTGCAGGATTTGGACGTATTGATAAAAAAGATGGAGAGGGCAATATAACCACATCTTATTATCATCAAGGTAATGCCACACAAACTTCATTAGGGGAATATCAAGACCAAGAATCTAAAATAGGGAAGGCATATCGCACAGAAGAGTATGATAATCAGAATAATTTATACAGAGTTTCTGTGACTCGTTTTGACAGTGTTCCTATTGCTTCAATGAATCCACAAAGATATTTTGTATTTCCAAGTTATGTTGCAACTTTATTATATGATGGCGGGCAGATTCCAACTTCATCAACAGCAACAGAATATACATACGACATTATTCATGGTGGTGTTTTAGACACTATTGAAAGAGGGTTTGTTTCTGCTCAATTAGATGGCACATATACTGATATTGGTTCAGACACGCGTGTTACGACGAATGAGTATGTAATTAATTCAATAAGACATATTATAAAACCAAAGCGCGCATATCTTCATAGTATTATTAGCGCAATTCCTGAAAGAGAGGAAAAATATTTATATGATGGTCTTCAATATGGGTTAATATCAGATGGGCTTATTACAAAAAAACAGGGGCTTGCTAGTTCTGGAACATACGCTTCTACAGAAATTGTGTATGACCAATATGGTTTGCCGATATCAGTAACTGACCCGCGTGGCAATATAACAACCGCAACATATGATACATATAATTTATATCCAGAAAGTGTTGTGAATCCATTAGGCCACGCAACAACAATTCAATATGATTATACAAGTGGTGAGCAAAAATATACTCAAGACGCAAATGGCGCTGTAACGAAAATAAAATATGATGGTCTGGATAGAATTGCAGAAATCTGGCGTACCATTGATGTGCAAGATAATAGTCGTGTAGTAAATGGCACAGATGAAGTCAGTGCAAATTCTCATATAGACGAAAATGGAAATTCCATTGAAATTATTCCACCCCCAGGATTTTCTACACAAATTGCTCTTACTGATGAATATCAGTACCAAACAACTTCATCCCCACATTCGGTTACACGTACAAAATATATGAATTCTACTGATACTATTATTGAACGTGCGTACGTTGATGGATTTGGACGTAATATACAATCTCGTACTCCAGATACAGTGTCAGATACTATATATAATTCTCGCAATATGGTTGCAAAAAATTCTCTGCCATATGCAGGTAATGGATTATCATACACATTGCCAACAACAACTTCTTCTCTTTATACCTCATTTAATTATGACCCATTAGGTCGTATTACAGAAGAATCTACAAGTGTTGGCACAATAACTATTGCATATAATGGCGCAGACACAACTACATACGATCCGCTTAATAATAGGAAAGATATTATTTCTGATGCGTATGGCAATCTTGTAACAGTTAAAGAATATTTACAAGGTTCAGCGCTTACAACACAATATAACTATGACCGCGCAGGTAATCTTGTTTTAATCACAGATGTGGAAGGCAATATACGCTCCTTTCAATATGATAATCGTGGCTTACGCATACGCTCCGAGGATTTACACAAACCGAATGATTCTCAATTTGGTATATGGGCATACACATATGATATTGCTGGGAACATGGCAAATACACAACAACCAGACGGTACGACAGTTTCAACAACATATGATTCTCTGAACCGTCCCATATTAACTGATGCTTCTACCACATCTCAAATTGACGCAGAATATACATATGATTCATGCGTGAATGGTATTGGGCGTTTATGCATTGCTACTACTCCGGATGCAACAACAAAATATGATTATACTTCTCAAGGTAGTGTAGCTATACTCAAGAGATTGAATATAAATGGTTTTTCTGGTCCAAATACAATTAATTTCTATTATAATTATCAAAATCAGCCGGAATCAATATTTTACCCCGACACAACGCGTATAAATTATACATATGATGACCATGGTCGCGCGCATAAGATATCTTCTGCGCGTCAATGGCAGACAAATATGCCAGTCGTTGAAATAACTTACGGGCCTCATAATCAACCAACTATATTTCAGTACGGAAATGGAGTTGTAACAACCAATACATATAATCCACAAGAGCAATACCGCATGACAAAAACAGAAACGATTTCACCGTCAGGAACAAATCTGCAAGATATTCAATATAGTTATGACGCGGTAGGTAATATTGTGTCTATTTATGACCAGTCGCAAACTAATTTAGCAAAGAATGTTGTATATGCATATGATGACTTATATAGATTAATGCAAGCGACGGCAACTAATGTCGCAAGCGGGCAGAATTATTCACAGATGTACACCTATTCTCCAATAGGAAATATAATTTCTTCATCAGATACTGGGGCTTATCAATATATTGACCAAGGATATAATAATCCTCAAGCGGTAACAGATATTGCTGGCACATTATTATCCTATGACACAAATGGTAATGTGGTACACTATGATGGTACAACTTATGATTATGATTGGCGCAATCGTATGACTACAAGCGTAACTCCACAATTTACTACAATATATGGGTATGACTATACTGGAGATAGAGTGTTTTTATCAAATGGAGTTGATAATGAGTATACTCTTCATGACACATATATGGTTCGTAATGGAGTTCCAGAAATTACTATTCAAGCTGGCGCGACGACAGTTGCTACAGTTGAAGGAGGGGCATTATATTATAATCACTCTGACCATTTGAATTCGTCTTCTGTGATAACTGATACGAATGGCGCGCAAATAGTCCAGATGCTTGATTACTACCCATTTGGCGATATAAGGTCAAATATATCTGCACCCAACAGTACTTTTGATGTAAAGAAAAAATATACAGGTCATCCATACGATGACGATACAAATCTCTCCTACATGCAAGCTCGTTACTACAGTGGCGCAACAAAACGTTTCTTAAGTCAGGACACTGCGTTTCTTGATGTTGGAATTAGTGATTTTGAGAGTAAGTATAAATTAAAGTATAAAAATTACCTTTCTAATCCACAATTATTAAATTCTTATTCTTATGCTAATAACAATCCAATTAATCTAATAGACAAAGATGGTAATGTTCCTAATAAAGCGCAAGCTGTTACACCCGAGAAGATATTACAGATTATAGGCACGATTGAGATAAATAATACTAATTCTTCTGATACGAAGAAAGATATGCTGGATAGAATAGCTAATGAATTTTATGAGGTTGATGATTATAATAATGAACCACGTTATGTATATACAAAAGAAAGGGGTTGGATAGATTTTAAGCATTTTACAAAAGCGGCACACGAAACAAATAAAATAGGTCTTCCAGCAACATTATTAGGCGGTTTTGTAGTTGAAATTGGACAGGCTTATGATAAAGATCCAAGCGGTTTCTCATATGAAGATTTACCTTCTAATTCAGCGGGAGCTCTTTTTGGATTACACTTTAATAATTTTACAAAATATAAATCACAAAATAATTCTATTTCAAATGAATTGAAGAATTATTTAAATAAAATTGGTGCCACAAATCCGGAGAATGCACCAAATTATGAGGATTTATCAGATTCTTTTAATAAAAAAGAAAATTATGCAAATACAAAAAAACGACACAAATCATAAGATATTTAAAATAATTTTATGCGTAGCTATCATTGCACTTATATACGTGTTGTTTAATATTATTAAAAGAAATCATAATATTTCTTTTATGCGTATGAAGTATTTATCAGAGCAATGTTATGCATTGTCTCAAGAGAATTATATGAATCTCAATATTGAAAGTATAAAAAAATCACTCACTGGTTATTATTTTGATACATATTCAAATAATATTAGTACATACGTTAACATATCTCATATACGATCTGACGGAATGAGCCGTTATCTATCTGCCCACTGTGTTATCAAAACGAATAAGGATTCTGAAATGATAGAAGATATATATTATGTTATAGATTAATTTATGAACAACAAATAAAATGAAATTTAATAAAAATAAAAAGATAATACTAGTTGTTGTTTGTACCGCAATCCTTACATTATTTTTTATTTTTGTTATGCCATTGCTAGTTTATCAAAAACCATTTATTTGGTGTCATTTAGATTTTTCTGGGTCACATGAACATTGCCATACTTATTATGAACGAGCGCATTTACACTAAAAATAAAGTAATAAACTCAATCTATTAGATTAGAAAACTATCCTCCAGCTTTTATGTATAAATAAATATTTTCTATTGCTTTAATTGCGTCTCCTACAGAGATATTGTTTTGGTGATACAAACCGTCAGTAATATCGCCAGCGGCCCAGATTCCATTAATTGATGTACGTTGCGTGCGGTGGTCAACGATTATTCGTTTATATTTATCTAAATTAACAAATCCATCTACAAAAGCGGAATTTGGTATTTGGCCAATCTCTACGAATATCCCAGTGACGGGTATTGTTGTTTCTTCTCCAGTTTTTGTTGATTTGTAAGTTAGACCAGTTACAAATTTTTCTCCAATAATAGCAATTGGCTCTACTTCTGCAAGAATTGTCATGTGTGGATTAGACGCAACATGTTTTATTGTTACAGCATCAGCTTTAAATGACGCACTACGATTTAGTAGTGTAACATGTTTGCAGTATGCTAGTAATTGCATAGCTGTTTCAAATCCCGCATTTCCTCCACCTATTACTGCTACATCTTGCCCAGAAAAAAGTGGTCCATCGCAACTAGCACAATATACTATTCCTTTATTTTCAAAAGTGTCTGCGCCAGGTATTGAAAGTTTACGTCTGCCTGAACCAGCTGTTATCAAAATAGAACGTGACATATATATATTTTTATCTGTAGAGAGCGAAAATGTCCCATCTTCATTTTTTGATAGTTTTGTCGCAGATTCTTTTGTAACAATAGTCAGATATTCTCCAACATAAGATCGTACATGCTCTTCCATGCTACGAGCTAAATTAGTGCCAGATATTGCTTTCGTGCCAATCCAGTTATAAATTTCTGATGATACATCAGATTGACCGCCAAATGATGGTGTAATTAGAAGTGTTTTAAGTTGCTTGCGAGCAGAATAAATTGTTGCTCCGCATCCAGCTGGCCCAGCGCCGATTATTATAAGGTCATATGTCATATAAAAATTAGTATATCATATCTTATCTCCCCCTAGTAGTAGGTGGAGATACTGCAAAACCACGCTTAGCGTGGTTTTGCAGGAGAGGGGTATTAAAATATTATTTCTTTGATCGTCTTAAAAATGCAGGAATAGCACTCCAATCCTCATCAGAATCTTCCAGTGTATCAATTGATTTATCGTCAATATTATCATCAGAAAAATCCTCATCAAATTTATTTGAGTCCTTTGATGTTATTGTTGAAAATGGAATTGATGTTGATTCTTCTAAATTATCACTGTCTTTATCTTTTCGTGGAGATGAAATAGTTGAAACAAGAGGGGTTTCTTTTTTCTTAATTGTGGCGCCACTGAATCCTGTTGCGATAACTGTAACTTTAAGTTCGCCTTTCTTAAGTGTGTCATCTTCTATAGCACCGAATATAACTTTTGCATGAGGGTCAATTGATTCAGTAATAATTTTTGCCGCTTGGTGAACCTCTTGCATCTTAAGGTCTTCGCCACCAGAGATTGCGAATAGAACACCCTTTGCTCCATCAATGGCGATATCAAGAAGTGGAGAATTAATAGCCGCGAGAGCCGCTTCATGCGCGCGATTTTGACCAGTTGCGACACCAATGCCCATGAATGCGGTGCCAGCATCAGCTAGAATAGTTTGGATATCAGCGTAATCAATGTTAATCATTCCTTGTTTTGTGATAAGTTCTGAAATACCTTTTACAGCTTGCAAGAGCACATCGTCACACATAGCAAATGCTTCTCTGAAACTTGTGTCCTCACCTGTTATGGCCAAAAGTCTGTCATTTGGAATTACAACTAGAGCATCAACTTCTTTTTCTAATTCTTTAATACCTTGGTCGGCAACTTGCAAACGTTGATGTCCTTCAAAGAAAAATGGACGTGTTACCACACCTACTGTTAAAACCCCTTCTTCCTTTGCAAGTCTTGCAACAACCGGAGATGCACCAGTACATGTACCGCCACCCATACCACCAGCGATAAATATCATATCAGCGCCTTTGAGAGCTTCTTGAATTTCTGCTTTTGTTTCTTCAGCGCTTTGACGACCGATATCAGGATTCATTCCGGACCCACGTCCTTTTGTTAGATTACGTCCGAGGTGTACTTTCATTTCCGATTTAGCATTGTGCAAATCTTGCACATCAGTATTCATACAGATGTATTCAACTCCATCAATCTTCTTTGACATCATGTGGTTGACAGCATTCTTACCAGAGCCACCGATACCGATAACTTTAATTCTTGCAAATGGTTTTATATCACGAGGTTTGACATTAGGCATAAAGGTTAGTGTAATTTAGCTGAATAATAAAAACAAAATTCATTCATATTCATACAATCCGAAGCATAGCAGAATATTTTAAAAAAGCTATATGTGGAAATATGGTGCATAATCTTATTGACTTATAACATAAATAGGCGTATAAAGTAAAAGAACTTCACTCATTAATTATTTGATTATGCCCAGGCACCATTCATCGTCCAAATCCACACTCATCGTGGTTGCCACAAAATCAGAAAGTGGCATCAAATTCATTCTTGGTAAAGGATACATCTCCAACGTGGCTTCAATGGAAGTCATAAAGGAAGAAGTCCTCCCATCAACGGATTTGAGAAGGGGAATTGCCAAAAGCTTCGGCCCTTTTGTTAATGAGGTTACGAGAATCTCGTACTCCTATGGAACATCCATAGAACCTAACAGGAGGGAAGATATCGCGATGGCATTTACCGCCGCAATGATGAGCTGATGGGGCAAGGAGACATAATCAATCCAACAACACGTTCTTTGAAATGTTGGTTGGTTCAAAAAAACCAGCGTAAGCTGGTAACTATGGGAAAAGGCCTTGCTCTTGTAGCGCTAGGTCTTTTTCATTATAAAAATAAATTATGTAAATTATGGAATTAATTGCTTAAAAAGTTTGCCAATAGTTTTCTTTACCTGTTTCCCGACATTTCCAAACGCGCTTGGACCTTTATAATAAACTTCTGCGTCATGTTGAATAGAACAGCAAAGTCCATAGCTTGTGTACCACGATGAATCAAGTTTCTTCTTACTATGCGAAACTATATTCGTTGTTGTTACTATATGAATTGGCAAGTGAAGACAAGATTTAGCAAATTCTTGTATATTAAAATTTTCTAGTAAAGCGCCTCCTCCAGTTATAACTATTCCAGCAGGGAGTAAGTTACTGCGTTTTATATCACAAAGATGTCTATCAATTAATTCAAAAATATCAGCAAAACGAGCGCGGATTATTTCTTCCAATTTAGAACGAGAAAACTTTTTAGGGTCGTCCTTTGGAAGAGCTCCGAGTTTAACTTGTTCAGCATCATCAAGAGGAATTTGGAAACCAAGAGCGATATCATTTGTAATGTCAGTTGAGCCAATAGGGAAGATATCAAGTGATATAAGTTTGTCATCCTCAAATACTATTATTGAAACAGTTTCGGCGCCTATATCAACTAATGCGCTACCTGCCATTTTATGATTATGTGAAAGTGCCGGGTAACTTGTAGCAAGTGGCGCGGCGATAACATCTGTTACATTTACTCCAGCATCTCTGACAACGCTGACTATCTCATCAAAGTGATGTTCAAGACAAGTTACGAATATTACTTTTGCAGAAAATTTCTTTCCCTTCATTCCAATCGGGTTTCCAAGTACAGGATCACCATCTAGATGAAAGCGTAATGGAATTGTGTGAAGTATACGGCGATTATTTGTACGAGTATAAAGAACATCTTCGCATGCTTCAATTGCGCGCGCTATGTCGCTTTCGCTAACTTCGCCACTGTGATGTTCAACAGTGACGGTTGTTGTAACTGATTCAGCGTTCAAACTGATACCACCCATAGCCACAGATACATTTTTTATAACAACACCCGCATCACGCATTGCATCGCGTAATGCTTGGCGAATACTGCTTATGGCATCGGCTCTATTTATAATATATCCATGATGCAAACCATGTGTTGGTGCTGTGCCTATTCCTATAACATGAGGGTCGCGAGATGATGGATTTACTTCACACACGATGACACGTGTAGTTTTCGTACCGACATCAAGACCTACGATTATGTGTGATGAACTTGGCATATCTGTATAATACCAGAAAGAAGGTTACCGCGTCTACTTTTTATAGTACTAACAGTTGCGTTTGCCGCGACTAAACTATTCTTAAAATATGATATAGCAATCATAGTCGCGCTAAGCGCGACTACTTTTTCAGTTAAGAAAACTTTTTAAAATATTTATTTTCTTGCTTTTCCATGATAGCACCGTGCTTGTATCCTTTTAAATGAAGAAGTCCGTGAATATATATAAATAGTAAGTGTTCCGAATATGTATGGCCAAATTTACTTGCTTCATCGCGTATACTATTTAAATGAATTAAAATCTCTCCATTATTCTTGCTATAAGGAAATGAAAGAATATTTGCTGGGCCATTTTTCTTTTTATATTTTTTGTGTAATTTAGTTGCAACTGCTTTAGTAGAGAATGCAAGACTTAACTTATAATTAGCACCAAGAATGACTTTTTTTATTTTATTAAAAGGAATGCGAAGCGTGCTACTTTTAGCCATATATTTTATACAAGATTATTATATAGATTGTATAGACCGTGCATACTATTAATTTATCTTCCCATTTCTACGGAGATTTTTATATTCCACAGCATCTTTTATTCTACGAAGTTTACCATCTTTTTCGGAGCGTTCTGATTTTAAACGATGGAAATATCTGTTTCCCTTTACTGTTTGCAAAATAGATGCTTCTCTAAAAGCATTTGTAAAACGACGCAACGCCTGCGTTGGGTTTTCGTTTTTATGAGGTGTAATATTAATGTTTGTACTCATATTCATTGTGAGTTGTATCCTATCATATGAGGCATAACCGCGCAAGTCCTTTTTATTAAGAAATTATGAAAAGAGAATATGAAATTTTTTCAAATAAGGTGTAAGGAAATGGCTCGTTTACTGGTATACGCAACATAAGATATACCCCAGGTCTTAAATAATCAGTTCCTTTTTTAATTAGTGTTATATGCGGATGATAACTAGATATGATTGAGAGATATGGCTGTATTAATTTGCTTGCGCTTCCTATGTCTCTTACTGAGTTAAGTTGCATAGCATAATATATCGTAAAAGGCGGGTAATTAAATTTATTTCTAAGCTCAAGCTCATATTGCAAAAATGGTTGAATTTTTTGTGATGAAAGAGCTTGAATGATTTTATTATCAGTACTGCGTATATTGATATATGCGTGTTCTGTAGTTATTTGCGTAAGAGTCATAATAAAACGTACAAGTTTCTCATCAGCGTCATATTCTGTACGTGCCATAAATGATTCAAGTGTTGGAATATATAAATATTGTATATTATCTAAATATGGGATCATCATAGATGTTCCAATTAATATATGCGACTTAGTATTGCTTTTCCATTTAGTTAGTGTTTCAAGAAGCTCTTCCTCTGTTTTTATATGGCGGCTATCAATGATAGTACATTGTGTATCTGGGAATAAATTATTTATCTCATCTGATATTTTTTGCGTTGTTACTCCAAATAATAATAAACGATGGCCATGGCATATTGAGCAAACATCGCCAGTACGAGTTTTCATCATACAATAGTGGCACTGATACTCTTGCGTGTCCATTTTAGTGTCTTTCATTAATACAAGAGGCACATTGCAGTTTGGGCATGATACTGTATGCCAACAATCTTTGCATACAGTTGCACTTGCTAATCCAGTTCTTGGCGCAAAAATAACTATTTTCCCATTTTTTCCAATAGCGCGCGCTAGGAAATCTTTTCCTTTTTCTGTGAAAAGAGCCCATGGTTTTTTTGCGTTAGTATTAGAAGTTGGCGTTTCGCGACTCTCAAAAGTAATTTTTATTTGTGAAGAAATTGTACGAAATTGTAAAGTTTCTTCCTCTTCATATACATGTTTCCATGTTTTGTAAAGAATATTAAGAGGTAATAATGTATCTCCATATAATATTGGTATATTAGAATATTCCATCGCACGTTCAATATAATGAAGCATATTTATTGCAGGTTCTTTATGCGTGCTTATATATGTAGATGATGATGGTGACTCAATAATACACATTCCATACTCTAGTATCATTGGAGCTTCAATACATGATGCAAGAAAATGTGGAGTTGTTATAACTACATATGCATGTGGCGACTCAACACTGGCAAAAGATTTCCAAACGCTTCTTTGACGTACTGGGGTTAAAGCGCCATGCAATGTATATATTTTTTCTTCTATACCTTTTTGTACTATAGATGCGATATTTTTTACTTCATAAGTTGATGGCGCGATAATTAGAAGCGACCTATGTTGAGAAAGATTAGCGCGCGCCATTATGCGATATTTTTCGTATCTTTCATGTTTTAGGAGTTGGAGTACTGAATTAACTTTTTTTATTTCATGATATGAATTATTTTTTTTATTATCTTCTCTGCGAGAAGATAGAGATTCTTCTTTTTTTTCTTGCGTAGCAAGATACAGAGATTTTTCTGATTGCTTTTCTAGAAAAGCAATAAAATTAGGAGGAATAATTTGCGATAATATAGTGTGTGCTGGCATATGATGTTCTTCGGCATATGTATACCCAGCGCGAATACATGCTTCTGGTAGTTGGAAGTTTTGTAACACATCAATAATATTTTTAAGTGAAAAGTGCGTTGCTTTAATATCTGCTTTCAAGTCGCGTAACATCTGTGTTTTCACAACAAGAGCAACAAGTATACGATTATTATATGGAACCCTGACAAATTCTCCCGGGCTTACTTCTTTCATAGAAAAATATGCCACTGTTTCAGTGTGAATCCCTCTGGCTATAGGTATGACATGTAGGATATACATGATGTGATTGTAGCACGATAATGGGGTAGTGTGATATACTAAAAGTGAGATATTATTTTTGATAAAAAGTAAAAAAGAAAGCGAGGAACAATTATGAACACTCCAGGGCTGATATTTGTCGCAATCCTTCTGTTGATGATTCTTCCTGGTGTTTTTGTGGATTTTTTCCAGAGAATTCCAAAGGAAGCGCCAGACGCAGAAGAGAAAAATAGTGAAAGTCAGCGCTAACGCTAACAACATTTAAAAAATTGAAAAGCCCTCATTTGATGGGGGTTTTTTGTTATATAGTTCAGTTTGACATAGTAATATTGAGTGGTATATTGAATGTGAGTTTATAACAATTTAAAATTTGAGGAGGTAAGAAATGAGTTATAAAAATGTTTATACAGGGCCATTTGCTAAAGCTATATCCTTTTTAAAAGATTTAGAAAAAGTTCACGAAGAAAAAGGAACCATGTATACAGAACCTCTGTATATTATCAGAGATTTTATCGTAACAACAGCATTGGGTGGAGATGGTAGTGAATGCGCACTTATTATAATTTATGAGGGTGGTGATATGAAGAGTGCTGGTATTGTTGAGGGGCTTGCTCATTTGCTTC
>MFUQ01000014.1:14969-20531 GCA_001785725.1 Candidatus Nomurabacteria bacterium RIFCSPLOWO2_01_FULL_36_10b | reverse complement strand
CACCAAGAGAATTTACTCAAAAAAATAAATTGTGCTAGAATTACATTAATTACTGGAATACTTGTCTTAAGAATGGGGTACCTGTCAAGAGGCCTCCTCACAAGGGAGGTTTCAATTTTTTCAAAATCCCCTACCAACTATTCACAATCTCGAATTTACTAATAGAATTAGCCATAAGGACGGTTCTAATTTTGTTCAAGACCCACAGCCAAAATTGAAAAATCTGAATTAATAATTAAAATCTGATATAATTTCAATTAATGAAAGAAACAAATTGGCATGCTATTCCCATACCGGAAGTTTTTAAACAAATACAATCAACCGAGTCTGGACTTTCAGAAAAAGAAGCTCATGCTCGGCTTTTGACTTATGGTCTAAACATCCTTCCAGAAGAAAAAGTTCACGGTCTTTTTTATATTTTCTTCTCACACTTTTTAAGTCCATTAATTTTAATTTTAATCCTAGCTTCAATTACGGTTCTTTTTATGGGAGAGACAGCCGATGGACTTATTATTTTATTTGTTCTTATTTTTAATGCTGTTGTTGGAACTATTCAAGAAGGCCGGGCGCAGAATACTCTGAAGGCGCTTAAAAATTTTGTTGAAGGATCAGCAACAGTTTTACGCGGAGGTAAAACGTTAATTATTCCAGACAAAGAAGTTGTTTTGGGCGACATTTTAGTTTTACAAGAAGGCGAAAAAGTTCCAGCCGATATAAGATTGATTGCCGTGCACTCTTTAAGAGTAAATGAATCTAGTTTAACTGGAGAATCAACTTCAGTAGAAAAAATTGTTAATAAAATATTAAATAAAAACACCACAGTACCAGACAGAAGAAATATGGTTTTTAGGGGCACAAATATCGCAAGCGGAAATGCTCACGGTGTTGTTGTTGCTACTGGAATATCAACCGAAATAGGAAAAATTTCAAAAGCCATTGTTTCTATTAACGATGATGTTCCGCTTCGAAAAAACATTGCTAATCTTTCTAAACTTATTATCGGTACCGTTGTTTTTATCGGTTTCCTTGTATTTTTTTTAGGAATTGCTCTAGGTGAAGATGTTAGACAAATGTTTGCAACCGTTGTTTCAATGGCGGTCTCTGTAATACCAGAAGGATTGCCCATCGTTATGACTCTTGTTTTGGCCTCGGGAGTTTGGAGAATGACTAAAAAAAATGTTTTGGTAAAAAAATTGCAAGCGGTAGAGGCACTCGGTCAAGCGAATATAATTGCAGTAGACAAAACAGGTACTTTAACAAAAAATGAAATGGTTTTAGAAAAAGTGTATGTAGATGGCAAGATGTATTCTGTGGAAGGTTGTGGTTATGAAGCGAAGGGTGACATCTCACTAGATGGTTCTGTTATTAATCCACTTAACCACCCCGATCTTTTGATGGCAGGTAGAGTTGCTGGATTTTGCGCCAATGCTAAAGCGATTTATTTAGAAGAATCAAAAAAATGGAAAGTTTCTGGCGATCCAACCGAAGCGGCGATGGGAGTTTTTTCGCAAAAAATTGGATTTAAAAATTTGATAGGTGAAACCGAAAAGATATTTGAAATCCCTTTTGACTATTTGACGAAATATCACCTAAATATTTATAAATTTGAAGGTAAAAATTTTTTAACAGCCGTTGGCGCGCCAGAAAAGATTCTTGGTTTGTGTGATAGGGTCTGGAGAAAACAAAAATCTGAAAAATTATCCGAGCAAGAAAAAGAAGAAATAGAAAATGTATTTTTAAAAATGTCTAAAAACGGTTATCGTATACTTGGTTTGGCTATTGATCCAAGTAGTGGAGCTTCCGTCAGTACTAGTAATTTATCGCATCTAACTTTTGTAGGATTTTTTGGATTAAAAGACCCACTAAGAGAAGAAGCACGTGAGGCCATAAAAAAAGCGAATTCTGCCGGGATTCGGGTGATAATGATTACCGGGGATCATAAGGTTACTGCTAGCGCCGTTGCGATTGAAGCTGGGATTTTACACGAAGAAGACGGAATAATTACAGGGGAAGAATTGGGAAAATTATCCGATTCTGAATTAATGAATCGTTTTAATAAAGTTAGTGTTTTTGCTCGAGTGGAGCCAGTTCATAAAATGAAAATAATAGAACTTTTTAAAAAGAGAGGTGATATCGTGGCGATGACTGGTGATGGAGTTAATGATGCGCCATCTCTGGCGGTGGCTGATTTAGGTGTAGCAATGGGCAATATTGGAACGGAGGTTGCTAAAGAAGCTTCAGATATCGTTCTCTTAGATGACAATTTTGGAAATATAATTTCAGCCGTGGAAGAGGGTCGAAGTATTTATAAAACAATAAAAAAAGTTGTTCTTTATCTTTTTTCCACAAGCATTGGCGAGGTCTTAGCAATTATTGGGTCAATACTTCTAGGTTTTCCATTACTTATTCTTCCAGCTCAGATTATTTGGTTGAATTTTGTGACTGATGGATTTTTAGATGTGTCACTAGCGATGGAGCCAAAAGAGGAGGGTTTATTAAAGCATCGTATGAAGCACTCCAAATATATTCTTGACTGGTTCTCTGTTCAAAGAATGATATTTATGGGAATAATTATTGCCATAGGAACTTTATTTATTTTTTCAGAATATTTAGACAGTGGTATAGGAAAAGCTATAACGATGTCTATGACCACATTGGCAATTTTTCAATGGTTTAATGTTTGGAATTGTAAAAACGAAAAAATATCCCTTTTCTCCATAAATCCATTTAAGAATTTATATTTAGTTGGAGCAACAATAATAGTTATTACTCTTCAATTATTAGCCATCTATACTCCATTTTTACAAAAAATTCTTCATACTGTCCCGCTTAATTTTTCAGATTGGGTATTCGCCACATCGGTTGCAGTCAGCATTATTATTTTAGAAGAAATTAGAAAATTTTTTATCAGAAGAAAGATGTCAAAAAAAATGTCTTTAGAATTTGCAACAATTCCTTAAATTTGCGTAAAAGATATAATTTTATTACAACAAGTTGCTTTTAAAACTAAACAATAGTAAAATATAAATAAATATATTATTAATTTAATTTTAAACTCGCGTTTATAAAATTTTATGGCCAAAGGAAATCACAGAGATAGAAAAGAGGCGAAGAAACCAAAGAAGGTTGTCGCAAAATAGTAGAGACCACTCTTCTTAAAATATATGTCTACACACGGATATAAGAGCAACATAGAATCTCTTACTTTAGATAACGAAAATTTTCGTAAGGTTTTGTATACTGGCAATCATAGTCAGTTGGTTCTTATGTCATTATTGCCTTCAGAAGAAATTGGTCTTGAAACACATAATAAATCTGACCAATTTTTTCGTTTTGAAAAGGGTGAAGGAAAAGTTATTATCAATCATACTGAATATAATGTTAGCGATGGTGATGTAATAATTGTGCCATCAGGCGCTCAACATAATGTCATTAATACGTCTTCCAGCAATTCGCTCAAATTCTATACAATGTATTCACCGGCTCATCACAGAGACGGAATTATACATAAAACAAAAGCTGATGCGCTTGCTAGCGAAGAGGAGTTTGATGGTAGTACGACGGAGTAGTAAACTGCTATATGCTAATATAACAATATGAAATACCTGGGAATTGATTATGGGACAAAGAAAATCGGCGTTGCGACAAGCGACGATTCTGGAGTTATAGCATTCCCACATTCTATTATTCTTTATAACGAAGATTCTCTATCAGCAATTATAAAACTCGTTTCAGACGAGCACATTGATTGTATTGTCATGGGAGATTCTCTAACAGGAACAAGAAATGAAAATCCTGTCATGATTTCAGCTAGGCGTTTTGCGAAAGCATTGAAGGAACGAATATTGGTTCCTATGTATTGGATGAATGAATTTGGTACAACAGCATCTGTTTTACAATCACATGTTGCGATGTCGGGACAACGTTCTGACCAAGCGTCAAAAGCCCCGCGTCATGGTGGAGTGAATATTCCTGTAGATGACCAAGCGGCGGCGATTATGTTGCAGAGATATTTAGATAGTGTAAGATAGAAATTACAAAATTTACTAATGTTCCGCCTCCGGCGGAACGCAACACAGCCGTACTTTATGGAAAACATATCATATGACGATTTCAAAAAATTAGATATGCGTATTGGCACAATACGTTATGTTGAAATAGTGCCGGATTCAGATAAATTATTGAGATGTCTCGTTGACTTTGGTTCAGATATTGCAACGATGATACATACTGACACAGAAGGGCGCGAATATCATGTACGGCAAATTGTGTCAGGAATACGAGAATATATTTCTGACATTGAGTTGCTTGTCGGCAAACAAGTGCTATATGTTGTTAATCTAGAACCACGTATTATTAAGGGAGTTGAGAGTCAAGGAATGCTTATGGCTCTTAGTGATGAGAATAATCCATTAGTTTTTCTTATTCCAGACAAAGAAGTTGTATCAGGGAGTAAGATTCATTAATTATTAGTGAATAAAATGTTGCATTAGAAAACCCCGCGCTAGGCGCGGGATTTCTCATTTTTTCACATTTATGTGTGCCCGCACGAGCGGACAAACTGAAATTTTGTGGTGCCACCACCCTTTGCCACAGTCCTTGATGCTTGTTCCAAGCGTCTGCGTACATCTTGATACGCATTGCTTGATAGGCACTCTAAGAATAGTGGTTGGTTAAGCTCCCATTCATTCATACACTCATTGATCCTGTCTTCAATAGGGCCAACCCCGCGTGTATTTACTGGCGGAAGCTCTTTCATAACGATTCCCCAGAATAATTCTGCAACCGACGCATCCGGAGATTTGCGTTGTAGAATCACATCATAGGGTAACGTCGCTAGGCGTTTACCGAATTCAATAATGTCTGAGAATTCTTCTTCCCAGTACATCATATTAATTCTCCTACTCGTTGCCACCTCAAGAATTCTGAATATTTCTTTTTTTAAGATTTCTTCAAATTCCTGCCTCTGTACATTTCTGGCTCTTTTGGAAAACGTAGAAAGTGTATGCCAAGCGAGCCAGTCACTTGCTGGTTTGTACAACAGTGCCCATACAAGTGTGGAGCACAGTACTGCTGTTATTGCATTTACATTAAACGCAAGTGCAACACCAGCGCCGGAAATCAGAAGGATGGCCCCAAGAAGGAACATCCTTTTGAAAATCCAGAGCGCATCTACGATTTTCAAATAAGATTTGACAAATCCTTCATTATGCACCCCTGGTTTTGTTACCAGTGAATACACTAACGGAAGAAGTGTGTAGTCGCACTTGTTTCTCAAAAAACTCACGACTTTTTTCACGTTCAGGTAGTAAAACTTTTTAGTTTTCATAGGAATTGTTATTTTCAAAGTACAGTACCACATTGTTTTCTGATATACTAGTGATATGTTTAGTTTGTTTACACAAACACGGGTATCTTCTGTTAATGAAGGAGTATTGGGACTTCACATACTTGATGGTGAAATTCGCTGGGTTCATGTGATTGGCGCGCTTCCAAAAGCAAGAGTTAGCGGTCACGGCATACTTCCTTTGCCATCGTACGCCATAGAAAAGGGGGTGCTTT
>MFUQ01000014.1:4065-14939 GCA_001785725.1 Candidatus Nomurabacteria bacterium RIFCSPLOWO2_01_FULL_36_10b | reverse complement strand
GTGTATTATCAAAATATAATAACATTCCAGTATCAATTATTATTCCTACAGAACATACGCATGTTTTTACTGTCGCTGTGCCTTTGAAAGATGACTATACAGAAAATAATTCTTCAAAAAATAAAATAGACATAACTCAACGTATAAAAGAAGTTATGTCATCATATATTGCAAGAGAAACGCAACACACGCTAGATGATGTTATTTGTGAATATGAAATTGTTGGAGAAAGCGACAATAAGGCTAATACCATTCATATTGTTGGGATAACATATCCGCGTTCACTTCTTTTATCATATACAGACATTATGCGGAATGCTGGATTTAATAATATATTTTTTGAATCATTACCATATAGTGTCGCGCGACTTCATAGTGATTCAAAACACACGTATCTTATGGTAAGTATTGAATCAGAGATAAGTTATATTGCTTTAGTACACGGCTCTACAGTAACTGCTCTTCAAAAATACGAAGTTGGAGAGAATAATTTAATTGAGACAATAAAATCATTCTTATCAATAGACCATGATTCCGCTCGACGCATACATGATAAACACGGCCTTCGCCATACGCACCACGAGCCAGAACTTCTAAAGCGTTTACAAATGTTGGTACAACCACTTATTGATAAATTACTTTCATTGCGTGAGAAACACCATATTTCTGTTTACCAACCACTTCATGATCGTGGCCCAATTCAACAAATTGTTGTTTTAGGTAGGGGTTCGCATATTCTAGGGTTTATTGAACATCTTGAGCAAGCATTGCAGTTGCCGGTTCGCCATGTAGATATATGGCGATTATTTCCTGAAGTGACTCGTACTGTCCCTGAAATTGATATACATGATATTCCAATTTTTGCCCCAGCTCTTGCTGGCGCTGTTGAAAAAATGAGAAAAATATAATACAATACTAATTATATGACAAAAAACAACGGTATTATTTGGTTGGTTGTGGTGGTATTAATTATTGCGTTAGTTATTATATTGGTTTTGGTTGGAGGGAAATCAGATAAGCTAGATAAGGACGCAAAAATTGATGATAATACTCAACAAATTACGCAAGTTAGAGAATCCGATTGGGTACAAGGTAGTAAAGACGCAAAAGTTATTATTATTGAATATGCCGACTTTCAGTGTCAAGCATGCGCCGCATATCATTCTTTAATAAAACAAGTTGAAGAGAAGTTCGGTTCTCAAATTGGTTTTGTTTACAGACATTTCCCGCTTTCTAATATACATGAAAACGCAAAACTTTCCGCGGCTTCAGCAGAAGTAGCCGGTTTACAAGGAAAATTTTGGGAAATGCACGATATGATTTATAAAAATCAAGAAGAGTGGTCAAAAAATAATAATGCAAAAGAAATTTTTACAGGTTATGCTAAAACATTGGGTTTGGATGAAGATAAATTTAAAAATGATATAGATTCAAAAGAAATTAGAGATAAAATATCTGAAAGTTATAGAGAAGGAATATTGCTTAATGTTACTGGCACCCCAACATTTTTTTTAAATGGAGAGAAAATGACCAACCCACGCTCATTTGAAGAATTTGATAAAGTTATTTCTAAAGAATTAGCAAAATGACACGATATCTAAAAATAACCGCAATTATTCTTCTTATAATAAGCGCGATTGGATTTGCCGATGCGACTTATCTTACGGTTGAACATTATAGTGGCGGAATCCCGCCATGTACAACAGATGGGTGTGAGGTTGTTCTTACTAGTGAATATAGTGAAGTTGCAGGAATACCAGTTTCTCTTCTTGGGTCATTTTATTATCTAGCTTTTATAATTTTGTCAGTTGCATATTTAACAAGTGGGAATAAAAAGATAATAAAATATGCATCATATGGAACGATAGTTGGATTTGTTATGTCGCTATTTCTCGTCTTCTTGATGCTTTTTGTTATTAAAAGTATATGCCAATATTGTATTGTTTCCGCTGGCACTTCAACGATTCTTTTTGTAACTGGCATGTATATTTTTGCTAAAGAATTAGCAAAATGACACAAATATTGTTATAATTATTATGGATAGATTAATTAATATGGATACTACAAAATTTTTTATTACTACAATTATTATCTCTGCAGTTGTTGGTAGTTTAGTTACAATAGGAGTAACAAAATTAATTGATGATTCGAGAGGAGACTCACAAGAAGAACTTATCAAAGATTTTTATGAGGTGGAAAGTGCGGCCCATGTAAGTCCACACAGTATTAGAACACAGCTTACAAAAGGAGGTGGCGATTTTATACTAGTTGACTTGCGAAGTGCGCAAGAATATGAAAAAGAGCATATTATTAGTGCTATAAATGTTCCTGCATATAAAGATCCAAATACTCCTGCTTATGAAGAAGTAGATAGAATCGTCGGTCAATTTAGAGATATCATAGAAGCAAATCCAGGCAAAGACATTATTACATATTGCTATAGTATCCCTTGTATGACAGGTAGAAAAATAGGGAAGATTCTCGCAGAACACGACATCTATGTAAAAACTCTTATTACCGGATGGAACGAGTGGCGCTATTATTGGGATTTATGGAATCACGATGGTGAGTCCCCAACAAAAGTAGAAGATTACATATGGAAAGGCAAAGATCCCGGCATTCCTATAGCGCGTGAGCTTCCTTCTCCTTGCGGTGATGGAGAGTTTAGTTGCTAGGACACTATGGTTAAATAGCAGTGTTGTCTATCTTTTCATTCAACCCCCCCTAACTCAATAGAATTTTTTATAAATAAAATTTTATCCTTAATTTTTGATTGGTCATTTTCTCCTAGCATAGAAGGAGCAGTATTATCAAAAACCTCTTCCTTTTGAGATGTATTAAAATTTTTACAAGTTATATTTATTTCATTATTTATTAATTTTAAATTATTAATGGCTAAGTTCTTATTATTAATCACATCCTGGATGGTTTTAAAACCATCAAGAGCATAATCTGACATCTCTGAGATTACTGACTGGTGGATGATTTTAAAGAACTCAGGGCTGTAATTATTTTCACATATTTCAATAAGTGCCTTACTATACTCATGGTAAACATTATATATCTCGCTAAATGGGGTGTCCCAATCTTCTTTCCCAGCAAATAAGTATCGTATTATTGCTGGTTCTGTTATTGAATGCGCTTGAAACTCAACTGATGATAAGTCCTTGTACGTTTCTATTTGTTCCAAGCCAACATCAATTAAATCTTTTAAATACTCAGCTTTCCTTCTATAATTAGCATCTTTATTTATATGGTGCGATAATTCCGCTATAAAATTTTCTGTATCATTAGATCTTTCGGTTTTTTGATAGTAAATTTTTTCATTTCTATAAAATGCTTCATTATCTTTCCTCCCAAGTATATATTCTCCGATTAACATCTCAAATTTACTTGTTGCTTCGTCTAGATTTTTAAAAGTGATGATTTGAACATTTGGCATATAGTCAGAAACAAAAGTATTGAATCTATCCTCCAGCTCGTTATCTGATATATTGCATTCTTTAACTAATTCTCTGTTTTCCCATTTATATGTATTCACATAATCCTTTGAAAGCTTCTCAAGCTCGGTTTTTGTTTCAACATTCCATGTTACTTCTTCTGGTTGTGCATTATAAGTTAAACGATCTGGGTATTCTTGTCTGCAAAAATGCACAAAAAGAGAAAACGTCACTACGCTAGTGCCAGCAAATTTCCCAAACTCGCCAATCATGCGTGCGATCCGATTGAACAAAGTTTTTCTTTCGTGGTTATATTGTTCCTTAATTACCACGGCCTCTTTCTTAAATTTCTCTTCTTTTTCTATTGGCGCGCATTTTTTTTCAATATATTGCGTCAATTGCGTGCTAGATTCTTCAGATAGTTTTATCTGATTTTCAGACCACTCCCTTATTTCTTCTACAAAAGTGTTAAGTTTTTCTGGCAATATTCTCTCCTCATCTTTAATTTCTTCTTTGTACTCATTTGTAAAGCCATTTTTCATATTTTTGTTTTATTTGAATACTTTCTACTCAAATCAATAAGCTTTCTTCTCTCTTTAATATTTATTTCATACAAGACCCGCATAAAACATGCTTTGATGATTTTGCTTATCTGGTCCTCTTGTCCATCTCGTGTTTTCTTAGAAATGTTATTCATATATCATAAATTAAACCATAATTTAGAGCTTATTCAAAATGTTATTTTCCGACCAAGTTATGAATTGTGCCCCCGGGAGGAATCGAACCTCCATAACTGGCTTAGAAGTCCAGTGTTCTATCCATTGAACTACGGGGGCTTTACTGATAGAGTACAGGTATTAGAGGAAAGTTTCAATACCCACTTATGAAAAAGAAAAAAATATTACACAAAACAAGTGCAAAAAATCTAATCAAAAAGAATATTCGTAGAGCATCACTAAAGAATACTGTACGGCTGGATATAGCTATTAGCGCTGATTTAGATAAATTTTTAAAAAAAGAAGCGTTTCGTTTGCGCATATCAAGAGTAAAGTTAATTCATGATATTTTGGAGAAATATTTATAATTCCAATTACTTGTTATACATAATATTATCTATTATTATTCTTCTTCTTCTATATCTCCCCCTAATAAGTAGGGGGAGATCCTGCGAAGCCCCGCTAAGCGGGGCGAAGCAGGAGAGGGGGTATTGGCCCCAAATATGCTAAAATACATATATGAATACAGACAAGGAACAAGCAAAGACCCAATATACATCTGATAATGAGTTGCGCCCGGAGACGTGGGATGAATATATCGGTCAGCAGGGAATTAAAGACAATATCAAAATACTCATTGAAGCGGCGCGTCAGCGTCAGCATACACCAGACCACGTTCTATTCTATGGACCACCAGGATTGGGTAAGACAACACTTGCTCATCTGATTGCACATGAGATGGGAACTAATATGAAGATTACATCAGGTCCTGCCATAGAAAAGGTTGGAGATATTGCAAGTATTCTTACGAATTTAAATAAAGGAGATATTCTTTTCATAGATGAAATTCATCGTTTAAATAAATTGATAGAAGAAGTTCTATACCCAGCTATGGAATCTGGAGTTTTAGATATTATTATTGGTAAAGGTCCATCTGCTAGGACTATCCAACTTGAACTTCCGCCATTTACTCTCATTGCCGCAACAACAAGAGTGTCGCTTCTTTCGGCGCCACTGCGTAGTCGTTTTTCTGGTGGCACGCATAGATTAGAAATGTATAGTGATAATGAAATAATGGATATTATTCGTCGTTCTTCTCGTATTATTGGTATTGATATTGGCGATGATGCTATAAAAGAAATTGCTTTAAGAGCGCGCTCAACCCCGCGTACAGCAAATTATCTACTTAAACGTATTCGTGATTTTGCGCAAGTTAAAGAAAAGAAAGTAACAAAAGATATTGTTGATGACGCGCTTAATCTTCTTGGTGTTGATGTGCATGGACTTACACAAATTGACCGTCAATATATTGATGTTCTTACTAATAAATTTGGTGGTGGTCCTGTTGGTCTAAAAACACTTTCAGCGGCGCTTAATGAAGATGAGGGGACGCTTGAAGATGTTATTGAACCGTATCTTCTTCAGAAAGGATTGATTGAGAAAACATCACGTGGACGTATGATTGTTGAACAAAGATTGTTATAAAAACTAACCCCCACGTCGTGTGAGGGGTAGCAAAGGGAAAATCACAAAACCCTTTTGTTATTGAAGCCATTGTTTGTTTGCTTCTTCTGTTGAAATAATAGCAAAGTATTCAACTCTGCCATTAATAGTTGGAGAAAGTGGGGATTCTTTAATCAAATCCCACTCTCCACGAAAATCTTTTCTAAAAGACAGTGAGAAAATGGGTTTCCCGCTGTCATCTATTTTGTCTGGGAGAAATGTGATTCTTTTTAATCCCATTTCATCACAAAATTCAATGATTTTAGGCCTATTTTCTTCAATGAACAGACAGATTTTTTCGTAATCAGTTCCCGCCATGATGATTTTTTGACTACGAAAATATTCTGTTGCTCCGCGCCCATCAACTTTGTAGTGATGAAGGTGTAAAGGTAATGGCACAAAGCTGATTTGTACCTCTCCATTTTCTGATGGAAATGGAAAAGCGGCATCTTCTTTCAAAAGTTCGATTTTTGCTTCTTTCATTTTTTTGGTGATTTAATGTGGTGAATTTCATTATCATTTTAATCATATTGGCAAAGAAATGCAATGTTGCGAAGTTCTGGGATTTGATTCATAATGCATATATGTCAGGGCATAATAAATGGTCAAAGATAAAGCATAAAAAGGCGGCAACAGACGCTCAAAAATCGCGCGAATTCGCAAAGGTTGTACGTATGATACAAATAGAAGCAAAGAAGTGTGGTGGTAATGAGAGTGCTCCAGGGCTTCGTACGGCCATTGAAAAGGCGCGCTCTATCAATATGCCAAAGGACAATATTGATAGGGCTATAAAGAAAGCATCAGAGTTTAACGCAGATCTTAAGCTACAACTGTATGAGGGTTACGGTCCTGGCGGTGTTGGGATTCTAATTTCAGTATTATCAGATAATACGAATAGAACTAGTCAGGAAATTCGTCATACATTCTCCAGATTTGGATATGCATTAGGCGGGCAAGGTTCTGTTGCGTGGAATTTTACAAAAGATGATGCGACAGGAGATTGGGTGCCAAATACGTTTATGGATATTTCTGATACTGATTTAGAATCACTTTCGACTCTCGTGGAAGCGTTGGAAGAAAATGACGATGTTCAAGATATTTATACAAATGCAGAATAATAATTTATTTATATGAAAGTTCTAGCAATTGACCCGGGGTATGATCGTATAGGTATAGCTGTTGTAGAAAAAAGTGAGCATACAAATTTCAAAGAAATTTTAATTTATTCAGAGTGTTATGTTACTGACAGGTTACAAGATATTACTGAGCGTATATATAATGTGGGGCAGAGAATTGAGTATCTTATAAAAGAAAACAACCCAGATATTGTAGCAATTGAGAGTTTATTTTTTACAAATAATCAAAAAACAGCAATAGGAGTTTCTGAAGCAAAAGGTGTTTTTAAATATATTGCTCGCAACATGAATATCACTGTGCGGGAATATACGCCTTTGCAAATCAAAGTCGCTTTAACTGGGAGTGGCAAGGCGACAAAAGAACAAATTGCTCGTATGGTGCCTAAAATTATTAAATTTGATATGGCAAAAAAGATTACAACTCATGGAGGAAATACATCTGCTGGCCTTGATGATGAAATTGACGCCATTGCCGTTGCTTTAACGTGTTTTGCTCATGAGCGGACTTTTCCACACTCTTAATAAAATACCTATTGAACTCTCTCAAATATTCTGTTACTAATATCATCATATTATAATGTCGTTCAAACTAGTACGAGCATATAAATTATGTCTTACGAAGATGAAGCAAATCGCACAGTAGATATATATGGAATATATGATGAGGAGGATGCCGTCCCACGCAAACCTGTTGTTGATGAATTTGGTAACTTAATTGATGACGATGATGTCCCGTCTGTTGAGCCAGAAGACCTTTTCGAGCATATTGAAGTTGATGTGATAAGTGAAATACCAAAAGAAGAGATTGAAGTTGAAGAATAGAGTTATTTTTTCTTCTGAATTTTTATTTTTAAAAATCGTTTTTTGCCAATACGAAGAGCCCCGTCTTCCCCAACTAGAGAATTAGGGTCAATGATTTTCCTTTCTTCTATACTCCCGTGAAATGTAATGGCGCCATCTTGTATTAATTGGCGAAACTCTGTTTTTGATTTAACAAATCCTTCTCGTATAAGTATGTCAATCATTGGCTCTTTTATATTCACTGTAATTGTTTTGGCATTTTCAGGTATAAGTCCCTTGCTAAATGTTGATTGCCATGTTTCTTCCGCTTGTTTTGCTTCTTTAGCGCTGTGGTACATCGTAACAATTTCTCTTGCAAGATGCATTTTAATATTCTTTGGATTTTCTCCAGTTGCAAGTTGTTGTTTAAATTTTTGTATGTCAGATATAGGAACACGAGTCATTAAGTTTAAATATGTAATAATTAAATTGTCATGTAGAGACATAACTTTCCCATACATATCAACAGGGGCATCCATAAAGTTTATAGTGTTCCCCCAACTTGAACTCATTTTTCTTCCATCAAGCCCTGCAACAATTGGACCCATTATTATATCTTGAGGTTCTTGCCCATGATATGTTTGCAATGTGCGTCCAGCTAAAATGTTGAAACGTTGGTCAGTTCCTCCAATTTCTACATCAGACCGCACAACAACGGAATCATATCCTTGCATTAAGGGGTATAGGACTTCACGTAAAGATACGCGTTTGCCTTCCTCAAGTCGTTTGCGTATATTATCGCGTTGTATAAATCCGTTAACAGAAAAAGCATTTGCCATTTTCCCAATTTCATTAAATTTTAATTTACCAAGCCACGAGCTATTTTTACAAAACTCTATTTTATTGACATCTAGAATTTTTGCAATTTGCTTTTTATACGTTTTAATATTTTGTTCAATCGTTTTTTCGTTTAACATTGGGCGTTCTGCGTCCTTATCTGACGTGTCACCTATAACTCCTGTAAAATCTCCAACAATAAACACAATATGATGGCCAAGTTCTTGAAAATCACGAAGTTTAAGTAATGGAACTGATCTTCCAAGATGGAGATTTGGGCTTGTTGGGTCAATTCCTAGCTTAACTCGTAATTGTTTTCCGCTCATAAGAGTTTGTCGTATGTGGTTCAAATCAAGAGCTTCTTCCACCCCGCGTGTTAACAACTCTTCTATTTTTTGTGTATCTGTGTTAATTTTTTTCTTCATATTGTTGGATTATAACATATTTTGGCGTATACTAATACGCATGTCAGAACATGGTAAAGACAAACACAAACACAAACATACTCATCCTAAACATCCCCACCAACACCATACCTCTTATTCCCATCATGGGCATAATGACCACGCGATGGAATTACTCCATAGTTTAATGAAAAAAAGTACACTGCACGCGCGTCATGCGCGGTCACAGCTTGGGGTCGCGACAGGTATGTTTTTTCGTAAGAAAGGTTTTACACGTCGTATATTTTTTGCTTTGATAACTATTGCCATAAGTTTTATTCTTATTTTCTTTGGTATATTTTTTATTTGGATAGGAACATTGCAAGCGCCAACATTTGATGATTTTACACAACGTAAAATTGCGACATCAACTCGTATATATGATAAAACAGAAAAAGTTCTTTTATATGATGTTCATGAAAATATACAAAGGACAATAGTAACATTTGATAATATTTCTCCTTATGTTAAAAATTCTGTTATTGCGATAGAAGATAAAGATTTTTACAAACACAATGGCATTAAATTTGACTCTACTCTTCGCGCAATCACTAATACTATACTTCGCAAGCTTCATTTACGAAGTGGCAGTGTTCAGGGAGGTTCTACGTTAACTCAACAAGTATTAAAAAATACAATTCTTACATCAAATAGAAATATTAGCAGAAAAATGAAGGAATGGTTTCTAGCAGTAAAGTTAGAAAAAGTTCTTTCAAAAGATGAAATTCTTACACACTATCTTAATGAATCTCCGTATGGTGGGAGTATTTATGGAGTTGAGACAGCAAGCGAAATTTTCTTTGGTAAAAAGGCAAATGAAGTAACTTTAGCTGAAGCCGCCTATCTTGCCGCTATACCAAATGCGCCATCGCTTTTCTCTCCTTATGGAACACATGTTGATAAATTAGATGACCGTAAAAATCTTGTTCTGCGTCTTATGCGTGAGCAAGGATATATAACAGACGAAGAATATACTACAGCTCTTACAGAGCAAGTAGTTTTTCGTCCAAAGAAAGACCAATATGCAAAAGCAATTCACTTTGTAGAATATGTTCGCGCGTATCTTGAAGAAAAATATGGTAAAGATGCTGTTGAAAATGAGGGACTTGATGTAATAACAACACTTGATTGGGAGCTTCAGAGTTCAGCAGAAGATATTGTAAAAGAAGAAGCGTTAAAGAATGAGGAAACATGGAATGCAAGTAATATGGGTCTAGTCGCGGTTGACCCAACGACTGGCCAGATTCTATCCATGGTTGGCTCACGTGATTATTCTGACCCAGATATTGATGGTAAATATAATATTGCTCTTGCAAAGCGTCAGCCCGGTTCGTCATTTAAACCAATTGTTTACGTTACAGGATTTCAAAAGGGGTATACAGATTCAACAATTCTATTTGATGTGCAAACACAATTTACGAGCCACTGTAGGATAGATGATTTTATTGACCATGATGATTGTTACTCTCCAAAAGATTATGATGGGAAATTCCTTGGTCCAGTAACTATTCGTGAGGCATTGGGACAATCACGCAACGTACCTGCTGTAAAAATGCTTTATCTTGTTGGTGTGAATGACGCTCTTGTTACAGCTAAGTCACTTGGCATAAATACATTACTTGATGCTAACCAATACGGTTTAACGCTTGTTCTGGGAGGCGGTGAAGTAACTCTTCTTGAAATGACGTCAGCATTTGGAGTTTTTGCAAATGATGGCGTTCGGTTACCATCAACCCCAATCATAAAAGTTACGAATAAGAAGGGGATAGTTCTTGAGGAATATAAAAGTACACCGGTACCAACACTTGATTCAGAAGCTACCCGTGTTTTGAATGATATTCTTTCTGATAATAATGCTCGGGCGCCACTTTTTGGCGTTAACTCATTTATGTATTTTGGCGATAGATATGATGTTGCCGCAAAGACAGGCACAACGAATAATAATCGTGATGCATGGCTTATTGGTTATAGCCCTTCAATTGTTGTTGGTGTATGGTCTGGTAATAATGATAATACCCC
>MFUQ01000014.1:2938-4051 GCA_001785725.1 Candidatus Nomurabacteria bacterium RIFCSPLOWO2_01_FULL_36_10b | reverse complement strand
CATCTATATCTGGACCAGCATGGCGTAAATATATGGATAATGCATTGCCAAAAGTACGTAACGTTCGTTTTATTCCTCCTGCATTCGTAGCTAAGAATGATACAGGTCTAAAACCTATTTTGCGAGGGGTGTGGGCAGGTGGAAGAACAGTAATAATTGATAGAATTTCTGAGAAACTTGCAACAGAATATACTCCTCCAGAGACCAAAGATGAATTAATTTATCCTAATCCACACTCAATTCTTCATTGGGTAAACCGCGCTGACCCTCGTGGTCCTGTGCCAGATAATCCTGCGAGTGATCGCCAATATGAGCAATGGGAATATGGGGTGCGACAGTGGATAATACAGAACGGTATCGCATCTGGAGACCGTATTATTACTGATGAATCGCAGATTCCTACGAGTTATGATGATGTTCACACACCAGAAAACATGCCAAAAGTATCAGTATCGTCTCTTAGCTCAAATACAACATTCCATGAAACAGACCCAATCATAATTATTCCAGATATAGAGCATAAATATCCAATTAAAAATGTAAGTATTTTCTTAAACAATACTTTAATTGGCTCAACAGAACACGAGCCATTTACATACAGTTTTGTACCGCAAGACACGGATATTTACACTGAACCAGGTGTGTACGCAATAAAAGTTGTGGTAACAGATGCCATCTACAATCGTGGAGAGGTTAGCACAAATATTGAGATTGAATAGTATAAACTAATGTAAATTGGAAACATTAGAACGTAATTTTCGTGTTGATGGTGGTAATTCTCCAAGATCAACCTCAAAAACTATGTTTTTTCCAATTCTTATTCAGGATGAGAAAATTGTTGGATTTGGCGATATTGCAGATGATAGTTATCATCCGAATGAGCAGACACAGAAGATTAAGAATAAATTCTATATATGGCCTATTGTAGATTCTAGTATACCATGATCTTTTGCTGCTTGTACTATTGTTACTCCTTCATTCTTTATTCTATTGATTATTTGCTCCCTTATTTCAGGATCTATTTTATTATATTTCATATTACTTATATATTAATTAGTTCTATTAATTATACAAGTTTGGTGTATTAAATTTGGAGTACCTTGCAAAACCGCT
>MFUQ01000014.1:1819-2902 GCA_001785725.1 Candidatus Nomurabacteria bacterium RIFCSPLOWO2_01_FULL_36_10b | reverse complement strand
TTTGACCTTTCCGGTGTAAACGGATTGCTCTACCAACTGAGCTAATCGCCCATTCATATAATTATAATCTATTACTCTACCAACTGCTGTGCCCGCCGTAGCTCTCTCGCCAGTAGGCGAGGAGCGAAGGTGGGAGCTAATCGCCCTGTTAACTCATCAACTATACACAAAAGATTTTAATTACACAAGAATATACCACGCGGAGCGTGGTATATTCTATAGTAGTCTTTTACTTTTTACTCTTACTTGCTTCTCTCTTTCGTTTTTCTATATCATCAAAAGCCAATCTTCTGCTATCTTGTTCGTATCGTTTCCCAGATTCACCACCTTGGCTAAAATGCCTAAACATTCCAGTAATCTCTTCCCCTATTGAGTCTTTACTAGTATTTTCTATTTCTTTTCTTATTTTGTTTATACGTTCATCTATTTTCTTTGGATCTGGTGTTATATTTAGCCCTTCATTCATAGTTTCCATAAATAATATATGATTATAATAATAATTTAATAATAACATACTGCCAGTTTTTTTACATTTAGTTTGATTCTCTCTTATTCTTATTGCCATCTTTTTCTGGCAGGGTATTCTCTAATCTTTCATTTTGAATGTTTCTTATGCTTGTCCCTCCCTTATGAAACATACCAAAAATTTCTTTTTCTATATTATATTCATTACGATCCCTAACCCCACTTTCTTTCAGTTCTAATTCTTCTAATTCACGTTTAAGCTCTTCCATACGTTTTTTACGAGATGTATAACCCCCAGGAGGAACTTTCCCAGAAACTGGAACTGTATTAGGAACTTCATTAGAATTATTATCCATAAATAATATACATAATTATTATAATAATTTAATAATAGCATATTACTTGCCTTTTGTAAAGAACTATAGTATACATATGTGTAAATCATAAAAAGGAAGGAGGTACAGATGGATGAAGATGAAAATGTTTTTAAAATCTGGACGACGATCGATTCTTACGCGAAAGAGAGATTGTTCAGATTCTTCAAAAAAGCACAAGAAAGAGGGGAAAGGGATATCAATATTCATCTCTCTACTCCTGGAGGACGGTGGGATCCTTCGT
>MFUQ01000014.1:0-1781 GCA_001785725.1 Candidatus Nomurabacteria bacterium RIFCSPLOWO2_01_FULL_36_10b | reverse complement strand
AACTTTAAAAAAAGAAAGATATGCGAGGAGTTATTTATATTGATCATTGTTTCTCGAACCAAGCAAAATGAGGAGAGTGTAAAAACATGGTTTGAGAATGATAAGATATTCAGCGCGCAAGAAGCGCTGGATGTTGGGCTCATTGATAAAATTATTTGAAAGAAGAGCTGACTCGTGTTCAGCTCTTTTTTCGTATATAGTAGTAATATGTCACAAAGTAACATACAAATCATACATGAATGTTCAGATTATATTGTTATAAACAAACCCGCGGGGCTTGTTGTACATAGTGACGGGCGGACAAAAGAACCAACGCTTGTAGATTGGATTCTTAAACATTACCCAGAAATTGATGGTGTTGGAGAAGATTGGTCAAGAGAAGATGATATGAATGTTAATGTGAAGAAAATAGTAAAACGTTGCGGAATTGTGCATCGCCTTGACCGTGATACTAGTGGAGCGATGGTAATTGCTAGGACACAAACTTTTTTTGATTTTATTAAAAAACAATTTCAAGAACATACAGTTGAAAAAACATATCATGCGATTGTATATGGGAAAGTAAAACAAGATTCAGGTGTTATTAACGCGTCTATAGGAAAGAGTCCAAGCGATTTTCGTAGATGGTCAGCGCAACGTGGGGCGCGTGGTGTTATGCGTCAAGCGGTGACGCATTATTGTGTATTAGGGCGTTACTCATTTCTAGCCGAGGGCGAGGAAATAAAAGAATATACATACATTGAGTTTCGCCCAGAAACAGGTAGAACACATCAAATCCGTGTACATGCTAAATACATGAATCATCCAATCGTTGCTGATACACTATATGCCGGTTCTATTTCTAAGAATAATGGGAATAATGTTGGTTTTACCCATCAAGCACTACACGCATTTGCGCTTTCTTTCTTTGATATAAAAGGAGTTAAACATGAATATAAAGCTCCGATTCCAGATGATTTTAAACATGCCCTTGCTATTTTAAGGAGCATTTGATAGTCTGTGTGTCATTCACTAATATATAATATATTGTCTATGGCATCCGCGATTGGAATACAATTTCTTCCTAAGGAAGTTCAAACACGAAAAGACCTTAACATCCGATCCGGTGATACCGTATCAGTGACTTTGAAGATCCAAGAAAAAGACAAAGTCCGACTTCAGAAATTTGAAGGTATTGTTCTTGCTCGTAAGCATGGGGCAGAAGCTGGAGGCACATTTACAGTACGCAAGGTTACAAGTGGCGTAGGCGTAGAACGTATTTTTCCACTCTATTCTCCAATGATTGAAAAAATTGAGATTATACGTCGCGTTAATACTCGCAGAGCTAAACTATACTTCATTAGAGAAAAAGTTGCTCGTGATATTCGTCGTAAGTTGCGTAATTTCGTTGATTTCTTTGCATCGTCATCTGACCTCATTGTTCCATCAGAAGAAATGATTGATGAAGTAGTTGAAGAAGCTAAAATAGCCGAAGTAGCTCCAGAAACTTCATCAATTATTCCAGAGGAACAACAGGTTATTGAAAATTCTTCAGAAAAAAATTAAAATAGAAATATTGCCCAGGTGGCGGAACTGGTATACGCGTACGATTGAGGTTCGTATGGAGAAATCCGTGGAGGTTCAAGTCCTCTCCTGGGCACCAGTAGTAACTTGTTCAAAATGGACTGCTCCGCGCGGCGAGTACGCCGCGCTCCGCAGGGCAAAATCCGCTTTTGTTTTCGCCGTGAAATCCCATAATTCCCCCCAGCGTATGGAAACCGTTTTGTCCTTGATTTCAGGGT
>MFUQ01000013.1:202-26216 GCA_001785725.1 Candidatus Nomurabacteria bacterium RIFCSPLOWO2_01_FULL_36_10b | reverse complement strand
CTGATGGAATTGTTGGCCCAATAACACGTGCAAAACTTAACACACTTTACGGTAGCACTCAATAAGAACATTATTATGTAAAATTAAAATCACCATTTAAATTGGTGATTTTAATTTCTTCACAATCTTTTTAATCGTATAAACTATCAAACTATGAAAATATTCTTAACAATAATTGGTATTGTGATAATCGTTATAGTCATTATTTTTTTGGTGAAAAGCCCATCGCAAAGACCAGCAGATATAACATTACCAACACCAGTAGTTTCAGACGCAAACACAACGATTCCAACAACTTCTGCTTCTTCTACGGCAGATCAAGCTCTATTATCTTCGCCAAAAACAGTGACATTTAATGTTACTGGCAAAAGTCTTTCATTCTTGCCGGATGAAATTCGTGTGAAGAAAGGCGACCATGTAAAAATCAATTTTACAAGTATGGACTCTACTCATGATTTTGTAATTGATGAGTTTAGTATTCGTACTGACAGACTTCAAGCTGGCGTAAGTGATACTGTAGAATTCATAGCTGATAAAACAGGGATATTTGAGTATTATTGTAGTTTTGGGGAGCATAAAGCTATGGGTATGACTGGCACGCTTATTGTGGAATAAAAATGATGCTTTTTTGCTTTCTCATGTAAAAACAGGTATTATTACAATGTTATGAATGATAATTCATCGCATTTCAAACCAATAATTTTAACAGGAGACCGCCCGACGGGAGCTTTACATTTAGGCCATTATGTTGGTTCTATTCAAAATCGTCTCAAATTTCAGGATGAATATGATACATGTTTTTATATGGTGGCCGATGTCCAGGCGCTTACTGATAATGCTGATGACCCACAGAAAGTACGAGATAATGTAATTGAAGTAGTTCTTGATAATCTAGCCGTTGGCGTTGACCCCACAAAGACACATTTTTTTATTCAATCTATGGTGCCTGAAATTGCTGAATTAACTGTTTTTTTCATGAATCTAGTAACAGTCCAACAACTTTCTCATAATCCTACTATTAAGACAGAAGCGTTGCAGAAAGGATATTTTCTTCAAAACAAATTCCTCACCGCCGACGGCGGTGAGGAAAAGAATATCGGACACGGTATTCCTCTTGGATTTCTGGCTTATCCAGTATCGCAAGCTGCTGATATCCTTATATGCAAAGCAAATATTGTTCCCGTAGGAGAGGACCAGATGCCAGTTCTTGAGCAAGCAAATGATATTGTAAAGAAATTCAATGCAACATATGGTAGGGAAGTTTTTCCAATGATAAAAGGTATTGTTGGTTCTACACCGCGTCTAGTTGGCACCGATGGCAGTTCTAAAGCAAGTAAGACACTTGGAAATACTATTATGTTATCTGATAGTCCTGAAGAGATTGAAAGAAAAGTGATGAGTATGTATACAGACCCTAATCGTTTAAAGAAAACTGACGAAGGACAAATAGAAGGCAATGTTGTATTCACATATCTTGATATTTTTGGAACTGACAAAAAAAAGATAGAAGATTTTAAAAGGCGTTATATAGCTGGGGGCGATGATGCGCCCGGTGATATTGAAATTAAAAAATATCTTATAGAAGAACTACGGAAGCTCCTTGACCCAATTCGCGCTAGACGTGAAGAATATGCAAAAGATATTCCTGCTATAGAAAAAATATTGCGTGAAGGAAATGCTGTTGCTCGCAAATACGCGCAAGCAACCATGCAAGAGGTGAGGGAAGTGATGAAAATTAATTATAAATTTTAATTTTAGTGTCACAGAAAAAATACATACTCGCGCAATGCGCGAGTATGTATGCATCTATTTTGTATCTTTAAGATAACTATTTATAATAATGCCAAAAAGCATAATAGTCGCAAGAACTAGGAATATAATATTATATGATGCTGTAAGAATAAGAATAATAAAAACTATGATTGGTACAATGATACGAGCCACAGGGTAAGAACTACGATAGATACTAATAGCGTCTGGGTGTTTATCGTCAATGTGTTTAAAGAAATAACTTTCGTGCATAATCTCTATTGTGGCAGTTCCAATACGCATTATAAATAAAACAACAGCCCATACCCACCAATGAGTTGTTGTCATAAATGCAAATATAATAGTAGTTATAATAATTATGCCATAACCAGTTATAAGCAGTTCTTTTTCTCCAAGATATAAATCTGATATACGTCCTAATATATATTGGAAAAGTGGATATGCTAAAAGCATTATCGTGAAGATTATACCAATCATATCCCATCCTAAACCAATGTGGCTATGAAGATATATTGGGCTATAAATAACCATAACGGCATAAAAAAATTGTAAAAGATATGATGAAAAGAAAACATCACGGAGTTCTTTTTTCTGGAAATAATGTTTTAGTGATTGTATTATCGTCATTGTGTGACGATTAGTATATGTAATATCACTTAAAAGGAAAAACACTATAAAGAACATCAGAATAATCATTAGAAGACCTAGCCAATAAACTCCACGATATCCTAATGACGAATTTGCGATAAAACCAGCGATAAAAGGCGCGATAACCCACGCAGAATTTAAAACAGTATACTCAGCGCCACGCACTCTTCCAGTATTTTCTTCATTAGTATAATGAGCGACAAAAATATCCGTCATAAGATATATCAATGATACAAGTGCTACATATATAATAAATGAAAGAATGCCTACGATAATTGATGGCGTCATTACTAATCCAATAATACTTAATGCCTGAAGTAGCAGAAGACCAATTGTTAGTTTTTTTACCGAAAGTTGTATTAAATATCGAGGAAGAATAAGAAGGCCAAATAATGCTAAAATTGACCCTATAATATAGAGTCCGCCAACCCATTTATCAGAAAGACCATAGAATTCTATTAGAAATGATGAATCAATATATGCTGTAAGAGCGGTAAATAATGCAAAAAAGAATGACGCGCTAAAAATTATAATTAAACTGTAATTTCTTGATTTCATATTATGACATTTTTATATAAGAGACATTATAACATTATATCTATAAAATCTCCGCTTCGCGGAGATTAAATATAATTAATTGCAATTTCTTTGTATGAAAATATTGATCTTCTCATAGCGGAGATAATTATAATATTATATATATTTACATGCCAAGAACAACAGGGATAACGATTGGTTCCTTGTGAGTTTCTTGAAGAAGATATTTACCAATATGTTCAGTAAGAACATTCTTTATTTCATCAAAATCGACATGTTGGCGTTTTGTGGCATGTGATTCTACTACGCGTTTAATAACCCCACGAACTTTGGAAAGTAATTCTTTGGACTCGCGAAGGTAGATAAAACCGCGTGAGATAATATCAGGAGATTTTTTTAATCTGCCGGTTTTCGTATCAATAGACACGACAACAACGAACATGCCATCTTCTGCGAGCGCCGTTCTGTCATCAATCACAACTTTATGAAGAGGGCCAAGATACGCGCCATCAATTACAGTTACATCGGAAGGAATCTTTTCCGCAAGTTTCACTGCTATGTCACCATTATTACGAATTTCCACAATTGAACCATTATCACATACCATAACGCGGTCTTCCGGTACATGAAGCTCCTGAATAGCCATTTTTGCGTGAAGACGAATCATATAACTATCACCATGCACAGGCATAAAAAAGCGATAATGTATTTGCTGATGTATCCACTTTAATTCCTCATGACGACCATGACCAGACGCATGAACAGCATTATCGCTATATGTAATAACATTATAACTACCACAATAAAGATTATTTTTGAGTTGTGTGACTGGGAAATCGTTACCAGGCACAATTGATGACGACAAAAGAATAGTGTCATCTTTTTGTAAACTGATTGATTTATGTGTTCCATTAGCAATTCGATTAAGAGCAGAGAACTCCTCGCCTTGCCCTCCAGTTAGAATAATGACCATTTTATTTGGAGGATAATCATCAATTTCTTCTATTGGAACTACGTGTCCAAAATCAGTTAATTTAAGCTCTTTTGTAATTGCCATATTATTTTTCATTGAACGTCCTTCAAAAGAAACATATTTTCCATATCTCTTTGCGCTTTCAATGAAAGAAATTAGACGTTCAACTTGTGAAGCGAATGCGGAAATGAATAAACGCCCATTAGATGCTTTAATAATAGCATCAATATTTTTTTGAACACCAGATTCACTGATACCCCAACCAGGTTTTTCAATACCAGTAGAATCTATTGAAGCAAGAAGAATATTCTCATCCTTTAAGAATTCATATTGGTCAATTTCTTTCTGCGCGATAATACCATTTTCATTTTCAATACGAACATCACCAGTATTAAGAATACCGCCAAGTGGGGTTTGAATTATAACCCCAGTTGAATCTGGTATTGAGTGAGTTAACCCAAAGAAACGAACCTTCATATTTCCAGAAATTGGAACATACCCCATATCAGCTTCAATAGTTTCAATTTTAATTTTCTTTGCCAATTGAGGGAACTCTTCCATTTTCTTTTTTATAAATACAGCGCCAAATTCTCGTGTATAAATTGGCGGAAATCCTAAATCTTCAATAACATATGAAATTGCTCCAACGTGATCAAGGTGGCCGTGTGTAATAACAAGAGCTTTTATCTTATGACAATTCATTTTTAGATAAGCTGTATTTGGAATTGTATTATCAATGCCCGGCATATTTGGTTTTGTGAAGCCAATACCAACATCAATAACAACAATTTCATCTTTATACTCAATAAACATCATATTTGTGCCAACCCATTCAAGCCCGCATACAGGTACAATACGGATATCACCATCAGCTAATGAAGGAATTGAGTTCAAAATTTGACGATATTGGTCATTAATTTCTAGAGAATAAACGCTATTTTGTTTTAATTTCTGTATAGTACGCGCAGACGCCGCAGAACCACGACCATGAGTAGAACCACGTCCTTGTCTCCAATTTCCAGATGGTCTATTACTTTGAGGATGAACACTGCTACGATTTATATTATTACGCAATGGCGCGCGGCGAGGCACTGTCCTAGTAGCTTGACCACTATCCACACTTCTGTGCACTGGAGTATGTTGTTGGCCAGTTGTTGCATGTTGGTGGGCGCTATTTGATGAATTTGGAGCTCTATAAAAGCGTGTATATGAAGAAGATGTATTTGGACGACGTGAAGAATACTGGGAGGACGCCGGGCGAGATGGTCTTCCTTGATTCGCGCGCCTAATATTTGGACGATTTGGCTGTATTGGTGAAGATAAAATCATAAAAAGTGATTAATAAATTAAAAAATAAAAATAAATTATATAGTGTCTTATTTAAGAAATGCGTTCCATACACGATGTGTTCTCACATACCATTGATATACTAAATTCCATCTATCACTTGGTTTAGAATATGATTTTGGTATAACACGATTTTCAAATCGTGATGATATGGTAATTACCATAGGAGCATATAAAAAGAGTGCTGGGCGATCAGTTACTAACGTTGCATCAAGAGATTGATATCGTGAAAGTCTAGATGTAAAATCATTTATAACTCTAGCTTTGTCAAGTAAATTATCTGTTACTTTATTTACGTATTGAGTGATATTAAGCCCAGGATATAAACGTTGTGATGAATGCCAGAAAGCAAACAATGATGTGTCATGTTGAAAACCTTGTCCGAAAAGTAATACCTCAAAATTTCTTTTAGCTAGAACAGAGTTCGCTAATGTTTCGCTATCATATGGGACAACATCAACTATAATGCCGGCTCTAGATAATTGATCACGAATATGTTCTGCCGTGGCAATAAGATGTTTTGCATTGCCTGTAGAAAGCGTAATTTTAAGAGGAGATGCTGTCGTATCGGACGATGTAGCAAGTGTATCACGTGAAGGATTGTACGTCCAGCCAAGTTTTTGTATAAGTTCAACTGCTTGCTCATCAGTATATGGGGTATAAGAATATGATTTCAAAGATGGTGGTAATGCTCCTTGTAATACTGTTCCGTACCCGCCGAGGACATCATTAATTAATTGCTCCTTATTTAGCAATATTTCAAGAACCTGTACGCCTTTTTGTGTAAGTAATGGATTCTTGCTTGCTGTTGTATTGAAGAATAAACCAAAGTTACGATTAAGAGGAACAGTATTTTTGTATCGTGGCATTTTTTTCTCAAGCACATGTTCATGCGATAAAAATGTCATACTTGATATTTCATGAGCTCGAAAGGCATCATATTGTTCCTTGAAAGAATTAAAAAATGTTATATTTATTATACGAATATATGGGACCCCAAGAGCAAATTTTTTAAAACGTTTAAGCTTGTATTCTTTTGGAGTACCATCATTATGTTCAATAATACTACGCACACTATATGGGCCAGACCCTACTGGACGCACATTATGTGTGTCATAAACCATACTTGCGCTGTCAGTATAATTCCAAATATGCTCTGGCATAATACCTAATGTTACTGCGTCTAAGAATCCGGCAAATGGCTGAGATAGTTTAAAAACTACAGTATGAGTATCTATTTTCTCAACACGAACACCTTGCCAATTAACACTCCGTGGGCTTTTTAATGTAGGGTCTTGCGCTTGTGTAACTGTATAAATAACATCGTCCGCTGTGAGACGTACATTATCATGAAAAATTAAATCCTTACGCAACACGAATGTATATTCTTTACCATCAGAGGATATAGAATAAGATTCTGCTAAATCAGGAATATAAACACCCTCATCAACTTTTCGCATAAGTCCAGAATATACAAGAGTTGTTAAATCTAGCTCACTTTCTGTCTGAGCGAGAAGTGGGTTTATAAAACGTGGCGCGCCTATAACTCCATCATGAATTTTACCACCAGAAAGCGGTAATTTTGTTGTCCCACTATTAGAAAATAGAATAAATAAAAATGAGCATGACACTATTAGCGCAATTAGAGCACATACGAAAATAATTCGTTCTCGTAATGAGAAAGATTGTATCGCACGAAATATTTCTTTAGAGAATTTTTTTAATGAAAAGTCCATACAATATTCTGCTATGAGAAAGAAAAAATAGTGTAATATTATCTGCTAAGAAGAATTTGAATAGCACATGCCGCAACAAATAAAACTCCTATTACAATAGTTATAATAAAAATAAACTTATCAAAACCGCGACGTGTTGCGCGTACTGATTCATAAGAACTGCCACCTCCAAGCGCTCCTTCAATGCCAGCGCCAGAACGTTGCAAAATGATGCATATTACTAACAAGATGGCCGAAACAATTTGTACTATCGTGAGGACATCCATACTGTGTTATATGTGACAAATCAAGTATACATTATTAAAATATTTTTTCAAGGAACTTATTTGATTGCTCTAGTATTGCATCCTAATAATATAATTTGCTATACTATAGATATATGCAAAGATTCTTTTATACAAGTTCGTGGTTTATAGTTGTAGTTGGTGTTGGTGTCCTTGGCTATTTTGCTTACACACGTTTAAGCCACGATTTCGTTTATGAGTCACAAAATAATGACGCGCAAGGAGCACTTCTTGTTTATGATAACAATACTCCGATTCCTCCGATTGCAACATCAGACACCACAACGACTATTGATACAACAGGCATAAATTCAACGACTCAAACTTCTTCTGTGCCAAGTGATGATTCTTCGCCTGTCAACGTAACAAACAATGAGAAGTATGCTGACTTAATTGCAACATTTGATAAACTAATCACAGAATATAGTGGAGTAATGAAGAAGGGAGGTAAGGGTACACGTGTTGGCACAATACAAGAATTTTTGAATGTATATGATGGCAAGGATATTACTGTTAATAATATTTATGGCCCAGCGACTACAGAACGTGTTACTGCTTTCCAGAAAGCAGAGAAACTAACTGCTGATGGCCAAGCCGGACCTGGCACATTCAAGGCAATGAAAGCATGGTTGGAGAAGCAGTAATATATATGAAAAGCCCTATGGGCTTTTTACTTTATTTTCTTACAGAAAACAGAATTTGACATACAATTCTTTTTGTATATACTATTCCGTACTACTTGTACCATCTAGTACATGTAGAAAATATCTTTGTCAAAGAAATATCTGGTAAGATCTTGTCGTGAGACAAGATAGTACATTATTCTTTTATCTTTAATAATTCTCGATACATTTTCCAGTATGGACATCAGTTAGAAGAATTTCTGCTTCACTCGAGAGAGTTTCGCAGAACACGTCTTTTTTCTTTTGTTCTGTTCTCATGAAAACAAGAGGTCCATATCCACATTCGGTGGATATGGTATCTCTATGTTTTTCAGTAGAGTTTGATCCTAGCTCAGGATGAACGCTGGCGGCGTGGATAAGGCATGCAAGTCGAACGCCCCGCAAGGGGAGTGGCGAACGGGGTAGTAACAGGTAGGAATGTTCCCAGAAGTCGTGAATAATCCATCGAAAGGTGGACTAATACACGATGGTCTCTTCGGAGTAAAGTTTTAACGCTTCTGGATCAGCCTGCCTCGTATCAGCTTGTTGGCGGTGTAAAAGACCACCAAGGCTATGACGCGTAGGGGCGCTGAGAGGCGGACCCCCACCAAAGGCACTGAGACACTGGCCTTACACCTACGGGTGGCTGCAGTCAAGAACCTTCCGCAATGCACGAAAGTGTGACGGAGCGACGCCGCGTGATGGATGAAGGTCTTCGGGCCGTAAACATCTTTTATAAGTGAAGAAGTTTATTGACATTAACTTATGAATAAGGGGTTCCTAATCACGTGCCAGCAGGAGCGGTAATACGTGAGCCCCGAGCGTTATCCGGAATTATTGGGCGTAAAGGGTGTGTAGGTGGTTGTATTAGTCGTGGGTGAAATACCGAGGCTTAACCTCGGGAACGCCCACGAAACGGTATGACTAGAGTACGTCAGAGGCATGTGGAACTCTCGGTGTAGGGGTGAAATCCGTTGATATCGAGGGGAACACCAAAAGCGAAGGCAACATGCTGGGATGGTACTGACACTGAAACACGAAACCCTGGGTAGCGAATGGGATTAGATACCCCAGTAGTCCAGGGCCTAAACTATGCAGACTTGCTTTTCGGAGTATCGACCCTCTGTGAGGCGAAGCTAACGCGTTAAGTCTGCCGCCTGGGAACTACGGCCGCAAGGCTAAAACTCAAAGGAATAGACGGGGACTCGCACAAGCGGTGGATCATGTGGTTTAATTCGATGATAAGCGAAGAACCTTACCAGGGCTAGAAATCTGCGTGAAAACCTTCAGAAAAGTTGGTCCTCTTCGGACACGCAGACAGGTGATGCATGGCTGTCGTCAGCTCGTGGCTTGAGCTGTTCGGTTAAGTCCGGTAACGAGCGCAACCCTCGTCGTATGTTTTATATGTCATACGAGACTGCCCCCTCAGTGTCTGGGACCTATGGTCTCCCTCCCTAACCCTCCCCCGGATCCGGGGGAGGGAAATCCGTCCGCTATAGCGGACGGATGGGAGGGGGGAAGGTCATTGATACCGAGGGGGGAGGAAGGCGAGGACGACGCCAAGTCAGCATGTCCCTTGATGCCCTGGGCTACACACGTGATACAATGGGTGACACAATAGGTTGCCAAGGAGTAATCCGGAGCTAATCCTAAAAATCACCCTCAGTTCAGATTGAGGTCTGCAACTCGACCTCATGAAGTTGGAATCGCTAGTAATGGCAGGTCAGCACACTGCCGTGAATACGTTCTCGAGTCTTGTACTCACCGCCCGTCAAGTCAAGGGAGCCGGGGGTACCCAAAGTCTGTGCGATTGTGCATGGCCTAAGGTAAACTTGGTGACAGGGACTAAGTCGTAACAAGGCACGGGTAGCGGAAGCTGCTCGTGGAACACTCCAAATTTTGGAATTCGCCTATGCTCTTTCAGAGCTTCGGCGGACGTGTCGATTTTTCATCGCAAGATGAAAGAGACAATACTGCTGTGGTCTTTAAATACGCAGTTGTTGCTAAGTAACATTATACTTAGACGAAAACCTAGCTTCGTGCGTCTCGTACGAATGCGCGAAGAGGTCATAAGGACAGAACAAAAGAGAAAGGAAATATAAATAATTTTTTACTATTTCATACCAGATATTTGCTTTACATACGTATGATATATAAATAATCCGCCGAATGGCGGGTTATTTATTATGATATTTTTACATCCGTCTCGCGAGCGATCGTGTGAATCCAGTGTTCGTGTTTGTCCAAACGCTCATCATACAAGTGAAATCCAATAATCTGCTCTTGTCTAACTGTTGTTAAGGTACTCATAACTGCATCCAATCTTGTCGCTACGTCATTTCTCATCAAATTCATAACATGTTCAAAACTATCCATACGATGTTCAAGACGAGACATGGTATGAACAAGGTGTGTCGTAGTTTCTTCTACAGAAACAAGACTCGTATGAACTTTCCCGAATTCTCGTTGTATATCTTTCTGAGACTTCTTAAATTCAGTTTTTGTGACAAAAACCTTTTGTAATTTTGACATTGATAATGGTGTATTCTTTTGTTTTTGCGCAGTCTTCTTCATATACCCACGATTATAACACGCTCGTATGAGCGTGCAAGAAATACAATGTCTGCTATACTTGCAAATATGTTTATCATTATCGCCCTAGGCAATGTAGGACAAAAATATGAAAAAACTCGTCACAATACGGGGTGGATTATTGTTGATGAAATCTTTAAAAATGAAGCTTGGGAATATAATAAATATTTTAATGCTGAAGTTGTTGAAGATCATCATAGTAATTTAATCGTCAAGCCACATACTATGATGAATTGTTCCGGTGATGCTGTTAAAATAGCATTACAACAATATCCTGAAGCAACGCCGGATAACATTATAGTTCTGCACGATGACGTAGATATTGCTCTAGGAAGCTTTAAAATCGCCTATGATAGGGGTGATGGCAACCACCGCGGTGTTGCTTCAATAACTGAAGCTTTAGGCACTAGCGCTTATATACGTATTCGTATAGGAATTGGGCATCATGGTCTAATTCCAATGGATAAGTATGTTTTAATGAATATGTCAGAAGATGAGCTCGCAATACTTAATACTATTGCTTCTCGTATAGGCGAAGCATTAAATATCTTGGTTATAGACGGGAAAGAGAAAGCAATGAATATTTATAATACAAACTAATACCTGCGAAAGCCGGTATTAGAAAAAAGAAATATTATTTCCCAACGTAGCTTAATGCCATACGTTGATCATTTGGATCAAAGAGTGTAATTTTAAATTTATAACCCCTACCTAATTCAAGAACCTCGCGAAGTTTTTCTTCTGATTCAAAATCGGAAATGTGAGCAAGTCCTGAGATTCCTTCTTCAACAGCAACAATTGCTCCATGTTTATTAAATTTGATAACGACGCCATTTACCTCTGTTCCTTTCTTATACTTATCACTAGCAATTTGCCACGGATTTGGTTTAAGCGCTTTTATAGAAAGTGAAATTTTACCATTCTTAATTTCAATTACTTTTGCTCGCACCGTTGCTCCAATATCATAAAGTTTCTTTGGGTCTTCAACAAGAGACCAGTCAATTTCAGAAATGTGCACTAATCCTTCAAGCCCATTTTCAATCTTAACAAATAGACCAAAGTCCACAGCGCCCGTGATAGTTCCTTCAACTTCGTCTCCAACATTATATTTACCTATAATTTCTGATTTTACTTCCGTATCTCCACCTTTTTCAGAGAAAATAAGTTTACCTTCTTTTGGATTACTTGAGATTATACAGAGCGATAGAGTTTTACCAACGAGATTTTTTAGTTCTTTTAAAATTTGGTCTTTATCGCCATCTTCTACTCTAGGATAATTATCAGCTGACAATTGAGAAGCTGGCAAAAACCCTTCAATGCCTTGCCACTCTACCATTAGCCCACCCTTATTAGCGGCCTTAACAATAACAGGAAATAGCGACTTATTCTTTATTGCCTCATCTGCCTCTTTCCATATAATTGCTTGGCGCGCTTCCTTTAATGATAACTCAATATATCCTTCAGCATTTTCAAGCTCAATAATTTTCCCCTTTATAGAATCACCAATATTCAAATTTTTAATAACATCGCGAGTACTAATAAATTCGCGACCATAAATTATTCCAGTACCGAAAGTTGGAATATCAACAAAAACACATGCCCCTTCAATAGCGACTACAAACCCTTCAACAAGATCATCAACATGGAGATCTTTACGCTCGTCTTTTTCTATAAGTGGCTGAAGAACAGAATTCTCTTTAACAATACGAAATGGCAACATATATAATTTAATATTTCTAGTAACTCCGTTTTGATATATTACTTCGTCTAAAAGATACTATTTAATATATTCACAGAATTATTCTCGTATGGCTTCAAAATGTTTTTTATTAGGCAAAGCTTTATAATAACTTCCATTCTGAGATTATCCACATGAGGTACCCAATAATGTAGGATAGGGAATAGTATACATATTCTAATTTAAATAACAAGAAAGACCGTCTTATAAAATAGCAAAACCCGGCGGAGCCGGGTTTACAGACAGGAAGTTATTTTTCTAATTCAAGCAAACGTTCAGTCAATAACTTCAAATATTCAAGTTGAACATTTTCGCTAACTGAGAGTTTGCCTTCAAAAATATTAATTATTTCTTTATTTCTCTCTGCTCTATAACGAATGAGCGCGGGCGAAGAATTTCTCCCTGCATGGATTAATGCGTTTGCCTTATTGATAGCCGAATTTACGACACCAATTGGACTTTGTGATTTTTCCAAATTGACCTCCTTGCGAATGATTTTATTAATGATACTAGCTTATAAGTGTATAGTCAATTCATTTACCCCGTGCGTGGCGCGGATAAGAATATGTTGTATAATAGGTAATATGATAGAAGCAACTGCTGGATCGTACCATCCGTTAACAATACTTTCAGAAGAAGCAACAACAACATTCCGTGAAATGGGTTTTGAACCAATTGTTGGCCCTGAATTGGAAACGGAATGGTATAACTTTGACGCTTTAAATGTGCCAAAAGATCATCCTGCTCGTGACATGCAAGATACTTTTTTTATTAAGGATATGCCGGAACATGTTCTTCGCACACATTCTACAAGCGCGACAGCTAGAGCGTTAGAACAATTAGCAAAGGATTGTAGTAAAGATGGTGATAAAAAAATATCAGGCGCATTTATTTCAATTGGCAAAGTATTTCGTAATGAAGCTACCGACGCAACACACGAAATGCAATTTTATCAAATTGACGGAACGATGGTTGGCGAGAATATAAATATCTCAAATTTAAAAGCTATATTAACGTACTTTTATAAAAAAATACTCGGTAATGATGTAGAAATGGAGTTTCGCCCAAGTTATTTTCCATTTGTTGAACCCGGTCTTGAAGTTTGGCTAAAGTTTAAAAATGAATGGCTAGAAGTAATGGGCGCGGGCATGTTACACCCAAATGTTATTAAGAATCTTTGCATGGACCCAGAAAAAGTTCAGGGCTTTGCCTTTGGCGGGGGATTAGACCGTATTGCAATGGTGAAGTGGAACATTCCTGATGTGCGATATTTTTATCAAGGGGATTTACGAGTGAATCAATGGTAATAAAGTTATAACTACTATGAAAATCTCCTATAATTGGCTAAAATATTATATTCCACATCTCTCGACAAAGCTCGAGACAGGAGTTCCGCTGGCAGATGCTCTGCGAGATATTTTTACTTATCACTTATGTGAAGTAGGGAGTTTGGAGATTCTCCCTTCCCTTTGGGAAGGGCCGGGGATGGGCCAAGATACTATCTTTGACTTAAATATTTTGCCTAATAGAGCACATGATTTATTGTCACATCAAGGAATTGCTCGTGAGCTTGCGAGTCAATTGGGTTTGGGGTTCAATGACTCAGCGACAATGTATAAGACACCTATTATTCATCCTGCTCCGCAGGATGCTAATTCTTTGGAGATTGGCGTACAAACACCTTCTTGCCGAAGATACATGGGTCGTATTATAAGAAATATAAAAGTGGAGCCAAGTCCAAAATGGATTGTTGAGCGTTTAGAATCAATAGGACAGAAAAGTATCAATAATATAGTTGACGTTACAAATCTTGTCATGTTTGATTGCGGGCAACCATGTCATGCTTTTGATTTAGATAAACTCACCAATTCTCATATAATTATTCGCAATGCGAATGAGAAAGAATCTCTCACGACTCTTACTGGCCAAAAAGTTACTCTTAACTCGAGCGATATTGTTATCAGTGACAAGAAGAATATTCTCGCAATTGCAGGTATAAAAGGTGGCAAACATGCAGAGGTAGATGAGAATACAAAAAATATCATCGTAGAAATTGCCAATTTTGACCCTGTCACAGTTAGAAAAACTTCGCGAATGTTAGGAATTTTAACAGATTCATCAAAGAGATTTGAGAATGATTTATCACCAGAATTGTGCGAATTTGCTATGAAAGAATTGTCGGGATTAATTATGGAAATGTGTCCTGACGCAGAATTTGAGAAGATAATTGATATCTATCCTGCGAAGCAGGAAAAAAGAAAGATCACTTTCTCTGTTGATTTTGTGAACAAGAAATTGGGCTCGTCTTTTTCTAAATTAGAGATTGAAGATATTTTGAAAAAATACCATTATATTTACTCGCCCCTACGGGGCGATGAGAAGATATACACCAATGGTGTATTTGAAATAATAGTACCTGCATTACGTCTAGATCTTACGATACCAGAGGATATGGTAGAAGAAATAGGGAGAATTATGGGATATGACAAAGTAAAGGATATATTACCAACTCGTCCAAGGGGCGAGAATATATCCGTACCCTTGCGAAGCGAGGGAGGATTATGGGATACAATATTGCTAGCTAAAAAAATTCTTGTATCTCAAGGATATAGAGAGGTCTACACATATTCTTTTACTAATAAAGGTGATTTATCAGTACTCGCAAGCGCAAGTGATAAAAATTTCTTGCGCACAAATCTTTCCAACGGACTCAAAGAAAGTATTGCTTTAAATAAAAATAATTCTGCGTTTCTTGGCCTTGACACAGTAAAAGTGTTCGAGGTTGGCACAGTTTTCCCAAAATCTGGAGAGAATATCCATGTCGCTTATGGCGATAACAAAAAAATAGAAGAAACGACATTTGACGAGTTCCTCACTCGCTTTGCGAGTGATAGTGAAACTATGGAGAAGATATCTTCCGAACTTCATCTTGGCGAAGCCGAGACAACGAAATTTTTTATTCCTTGGTCACCATATCCATCTATCACACGCGACATCGCAGTATGGATTCCTCTTACGACATCATCAGACGCGCTTCAGCTCATCTTACAGAAACATGCGGGGGAATTACTTATACGCGTGCCACGTCTCGTTGACAAATATGAGAAAGATGGAAGAGTGTCATATGCATATCGCCTTATCTTTCAGTCATACGAAAGAACACTGACTGACGAAGAAGTCAATAGCATTATGGATAATCTTTATAACTTGTGTATAGCGCAAGGATGGGAAATAAGATAAAGCTTGCTTTTTTCTTTCTTTTATCTATAATGCCCATTTATATGACATTTACTATTGCAACAGAAACACGTGATATAAATAGCAATTTAGATCAAATTAGAAGTGTTGGGAAAGTCCCGGCAGTTATGTATGGCGCAGGTACTCCTTCAACTCCTATAATGCTATCCCACAAAGATACAGTTAAATTATATAAACAAGCTGGGGGTTCCACTATCATTACATTACAAACTGACAAAGGACAAAAAAGCGCGCTTATACACGATGCTGATATTGATCCTGTGTCACACCAACTTCGTCATATTGATTTTTTAATAATTGACGAGAATAAAACCTTAACACTTTCTATACCACTACACTTTATTGGCGAAGCTCCGGCAGAAAAACAAGGTCTTGGTGTATTAGTAAAATCAGTTCATGAGATAGAAATAGAAATTCCTGCTAAAGACCTTCCTCCGTCATTAGATGTTGATCTAACATCAATTATAACACTTGAAGATAATATATATGCCAAAGATATTAAAATTCCAGTGTCAGCAAAACTTATTACTCATGGAGATGTAATTGTTGCAACCGTTTCTGTAGTAAAGGAAGAAGCTGAAGGACCTACAACAATAGACTTTGATAGTATCGCAGTAGAAGAAAAAGGTAAGAAAGATGGTGAAGAAACCGAAGAAACTGTAGAGACCAAGACAGAAAAATAAAATAAAACAAAACTACAGTATTTTCTATCAAAACTTCCCGCCATTGGCGGGAATTATGATATAATAAACAGACATGAATATGATTGATATAGGTTCTACCAGAAATTATTTTCTAGTGCATGTATTCTGCATTCTTAGTATACTTGCATTTGCAAGCATACTTATAAGTGTGAGTATATTATTTATACCACAACATGTAATTCATGCTGAAACGATAGAACAACAAAAAGCTCGTCTTGAGCGAGAACTCTCTAAAATAGAAGAAGAGATACGACAACAAGAGTTGTATTTATCTCAACAGAAACAACAAACTGGTTCCATACAACGCGACATTGATATAATTCGCGCGCAAATTAAACAAAAAAAACTTGAAATAGAAAAGAAGAATAAACTTATAAGTAAACTGGGGCAAGAAATTTCTCAAAAAAACGCAACTATAAATAATCTTTTGAGTGAACTTGAGCGTGAGCAAGCATCTCTCGCTCGCATACTTCGTAATGCCCACACTCTTGAAGAGTATACTTTTACTGAATTTCTTGCCAGTAGCAAGACAGTTTCAGCAATGTATGAAGATCTTGATAATTATCAACATCTGCAGGACTTACTTCATGACTCATATTTAAAAATAACCGGTCTAAAGGAAAAAACAACAGAAGAAAAGAAAACTCTTGAAGAAAAGAAAAATTCAGAATCTAATGTAAAATATACACTTGAACAAGATAAAAAAACTGTAGAACAAAAAGAAGGAGAGAAAAATCAACTCCTTACAGTAAGTAAAACAAAAGAAAAAACATACGAGCAAATTCTTTCTGAACGAAAAATTGCTGCTGCAAAAATACGTGCCGCGCTCTTTGAGCTTAGAGGGCAAGCTGGAATTTCATTTGGAGACGCATATCAATTTGCGAAAGCGGCTGGTAGTAAAACAGGTGTGCGTCCAGCATACATTCTTGCAATACTTACACAAGAATCATCTTTAGGAAAGAATGTAGGAACATGCAATCGTCCTGGAGATGCGCTTACATGGAAAGAAATTATGCCAGGTCCTACAAGTGGATCATGGCGAGATGACCAAACTGTATATCTTGATATAATGAACCGTCTTGGGATAAAACCAGACGGACAACCATTATCATGCCCAATAATGATTGGTGGTAGACAATCAGGATGGGGAGGAGCAATGGGGCCATCACAATTTATTCCAACAACATGGAAACGATACGAAAGTCGTATTGCTGGTGCACTTGGAGTTACAATTCCTAATCCTTGGAATCCATCTCATGCAATAATGGCCACAGCTTTATATGTTGGCGATTTGGGTGCCGGGGCTAAAACATATACATCAGAACGCGAGGCAGCATGCAAGTACTATTCTGGTAGGGGGTGTTCTGACCCAAGTGTACGTAATGCTTTTTATGGCGATTCTGTAATGCGTCATGCAACCAATATACAAGCACAAATTGATGTGCTTGAAAGTGTATAAGTCATATGCTATAGTCCAATCTTATGAAGAAAGACATTCACCCAACATCATACATCACCGCAAAAGCAACATGCAATGGCTGTGGAGCTAATTTTGATGTGCTTTCTACAAAAGAAAAATTTGATGTGGAAGTATGTAGTTCATGCCACCCATTTTTTACTGGCGACCAACGTATTATGGATACTGCTGGACGTGCAGAACGTTTTCGTACTCGCCAAGAAAAAGCAAAGGTATCTAAAGTGCCTAAAAAGAAAAAGTAACTTATATCAAGTAACATGCAGTTAACATCTCGCTTGATGCATGGTTTTTTGTTATGATGATATTAGAAGTGAAGTAATATACTCATGTAATATATTATGTCTCTACCATCACTTGAACAACTAAAAAGTAACGAAAGAACACGTTATATTGCTCTTGAATTGGAGCGTGTTCTTAGTAAACAAAAAGAAACTCAAAAAATGGTATCACAGAAAGATATGGCTGAACTCGCACACGAAGAATTACAAGACCTAGCTAAACAAGAAGCAATATTATACAAACAAATAGAATCCATACTCAAAAAAGAAGAGGAGGAGGAAGAATTTCCTAATGAAATAGTTCTTGAAGTACGTGCTGGCGCTGGAGGTGATGAAGCCGGACTTTTTGCTCACGAACTTGCTCAATCATATCTAAGGTATGCTGAAAAAGAAAGATGGAAATGGAATCTAATTGATGAGTCGTGTAATGATATGGGTGGATACAAAGAAGCATCTTTTGAAATACACGGAAAAGATGTATATAAAAAATTGCAATATGAAACAGGTGTTCATCGTGTACAACGTATCCCTGCTACAGAAAAACAGGGTCGCATACATACATCAACAGCGTCAATCGCAATATTACCCATACGAACAAAAACAACGATAGAGTTAAATCCGTCAGACATTGAATTTGAAACATCACGAGCTGGTGGCGCTGGTGGTCAGAATGTCAACAAAGTAGAGACTGCTGTTCGTGTTATTCATAAACCAACAGGATTGTGGGTTCGCTCAACACAGGAACGCTCTCAAAATGCTAATAAAGAAAAAGCAATGGCTATTTTAACATCAAAACTTCAACAATTGCATGATGAAGAAGAGTCGAAGAAGCACACAGACGAACGTTCTGCTCAAATTGGAACTATGGATAGATCAGAAAAAATACGAACATATAATTTTCCACAGGATAGAATTACAGACCATCGTATAAAAGAATCGTGGAGTAATATCGCTGGTATTATGGCAGGGGATTGGGACCGCATTTTTTTAATGATGAAATCTGACAAAGCCCCTTCTTGAATACTTTCATTTTTTCTGTTACTATCGTAGCATCTTTAAAAAATGTTATATGCGCGTGTAGCTCAGTTGGTAGAGCATTCGACTGATACTCGAAGGGTCCTAGGTTCGAATCCTAGCACGCGCACAAATTACTTTTCCACATGTTGATTAACTTTTTTAAATAAAGTATACTATAAAAAGCATGTGGATTTATTCACATGCGGCGCAAAAAACAGTCTTCAACCACTGGCCCCGCTTGCGGGGCTTTGTGGTATCTGTCCAAACACACAATTTTAAATGGACTTGCTCATTTCTCAAAAATGAGTATGATACAAATATCGCCTTTATATAAGCGAATATATCAATTAATATTAATTTACCCTATTAAATCAAGCGCATAACTATGTGCTGAAATGGGATTATCAATATATGTTAAAGCTTTCTCAGATAACACAAAAGCAAAAGAATACTACTGCAATCGTTATCGCTGTTATTATTATTATATTAGTCATCATATTTGCAACCGGATCAGGTAATTCTGATGGTAGTAAGAAAGAAAAAAAGAATAAGAATGATGTCTCTGAGACAACCAGTGTTTCTGAGATGAAACCAGTTATTGATGGCGACTTTCAATATTCATTCAGTGGCATACGCTGGAATTACACGCCAAATCAAGATGGAGAATCACGCGTAGCTGAAACTAAAGTTGGGTTTTTTCTAAATGACTTTACACGTTATCCAGGTGGTAAAGCCGCTACATTCGCCCGTCCTTTCCATATAAGTTGGTATGAGGGTGATTGTACTATGAAAACAGATACTAAGAATGACGAGCGCATATCATCACTAGGGACTCCTGTTGGATTCTCTGAATGTATAGCAGAGGGTATAGCAACGACATTAGGTATTTTCCAAGATGAAAGAGACCTTAATGTGTACGCATGGACTGATACACAAGCCCCAGAATTAGTACGCACAATTGATATGGGAGCAATTGTGAATGTTGCAAGTGATACTGATTCAACTCCAGATATAATAGTTATAGATAATGATGGGAATCCTACACTTTTGAAGAGAAAATAATATGTGGGAGCGTCAACAACGCTGGAAAAAGCTTTCGTATGCTCTGCGGAAGCTTTTTCCGTTGGTAAAAACCTCACTTAATTACTCAAATGAGTTAGAGCTTCTTATTTCTGTCATATTATCAGCGCAATGCACTGATAAACGCGTAAATGAAGTAACAAAAAAGCTATTCAAAAAATACAAAAATCTTAATGATTATGTTCGTGCCCAGAAACGCGAATTTGAATCTGACATTTATTCAACTGGATTTTATCGTAGTAAAACAAAGAATATTCTCGCAACCGCGAGAATCATTAAAGAGCGGTTCCATGGTCGTGTTCCACATACACTTGCTGAACTTATACAATTACCCGGCGTAGGAAGAAAGACAGCTAATGTTGTTATGAATAACGCCTTCAACATTGTAGAAGGAATAGCCGTTGATACGCACGTCAAACGTTTTGCTATTCGCTTCAATCTTACTGATTACATTGACCCAAAAAAAATTGAACAAGACCTAATGAAGATTATTCCAAAGAAAGAATGGGCACGTGCGCCTTATTATATGATCCAATACGGCCGTACAATTGCTCCTGCGAGACGTTATGATACTTCAAAAGACCCTCTTATCAAGATCTATACACTGGCTGGCAAGAGATTTCGAATATAGTATTATTAATAACATTCTCCGCGCTTCGTGCAGGGAATCATGAGAAATTACATTTATGATATTTTACGTAGTAGCAACACCAATAGGGAATTTAGATGACATGACGTACCGCGCAATACGTGTTTTAAGCAATGTTGACGTTATATTGTGTGAAGACACACGCACAACAAAGAATCTTCTTAATCATTACAAAATTATTACTCGTACAATGAGTTACCATGCAAATTCTGATGATGGAAAAGAAAATACCATTATTAAAATGATTAAGGAAGGGAAGACACTTGCGCTAGTATCAGACGCAGGAACACCCTGTATATCAGACCCGGGTGTACGACTTGTAAAACGTCTATATGAAGAATTCCCACATATCAGTGTCCAAGCCATTCCTGGAGCAAACGCTTTAATATCTGCGCTATCAATTTCTGGTATATCAGTTGCTGAGTTTACTTTTCTAGGATTCGTGCCACATAAAAAGGGAAGGGCTTCATTTTTTGGAAAAGTAGCGCAATCAGAAATACCTGTAGTTTTTTATGAATCTCCTCATAGAATTATGAAAATGCTTTCTTCACTTACTAATGTGCTAGAAAAAAATACCCATCATTCTATTATCGTCGCGCGTGAGCTCACAAAAATTTACGAAGAGGTCGTCCGTGGCTCTGCCATAGAAGTTCTATCTTATTTTGAAAATCACCCCGACCATGTAAGAGGAGAATTTGTTGTTATTGTAAGTCCAAAGTGAATCAGTACCCCATCTGTTCTGCTTTGCTCCGCTAAGCGGAGCTTCACAGAACACCTCCCCATACATTAGGGAGAGGTAAGAAAAGAGGGGTAAGTATTTTGAAATAATTACCATATGATGTATGATATTTATATATGAAATTTAAGTATCAATGGACTATTATTTTAATAGGTTGTGGAGTTATTTTATTACCACTTATTCATTTCCCATCAGCATGGGAAACCATTATTCATGTAATATTAGGTCTCTTTACAATAGTCGTTGGCGCTCTAATTGGTCAATATCATCGCCACGACCAACATCACGAAGATAAGAAATAAAATCCTGAATTTCTATGCCACATAGACACATCACATTCTTTCATATTGGTGTAATTGTGATACTTGTATGTGTTGGATTATTTTCTATTACTATAGGTTCATCTTCAATATATAAACCAAGTGCAATGGCAAAAATTGCATCATCACAAAATGGGCTTTCTTTAGACAGTGATACTCCTGCTGTTATGGAAGAACTGACGCAACATATATCTACACCAGAAAATGTACGTGGGATATATATGACAGCATGGGTGTCAGGAACTTCAAATTTACGAAATAAAGTTATTGATTTGATTGACACATCACCAGGCATAAATGCAGTTATCATTGATATTAAAGATGATACTGGAAAAATTTCTTTTCAAATTGATAATCCTCTTATAGAACAATATGGTAGCACTACAAATAAAATATCTGATATACAAAACCTAATTAAAATTCTTCATGACAAGAACATTTATGTTATAGGTCGCATTGCTGTATTTCAAGATACATTTCTTGCTCCACAATTACCTCAATTCGCTGTTCAAAAATCAGATGGCTCTGTTTGGAGAGATAGGAAAAAACTCGCATGGTTTGACGCTGGGTCACACGAGGTATGGGATTATGTCGCAACAATAGCGGAAGAGTCCTACGAAATTGGTTTTGACGAAATTAATTTAGATTATGTGCGATTTCCATCTGATGGAGATGTTAAATCAATGAAGTTTCCTATAAGTGAGGGGAAGGAGTATTCATCAGTATTAGGGGACTTTTTTTCTTATATGAGTAGTAGGCTACGTTTTGAAAAGAAAATACCACTTTCTGCGGATGTCTTTGGAATGACAACAACAAATCATGATGATCTTGGGATTGGACAAGTGCTTGAAAATATTGTCCCGTATGTTGACTATATTGCACCTATGATTTATCCATCACATTACCCAGCAACATTTCATGGATATTCAAAACCAGCTGAAGTACCTTATGAAATAATAACTATTGCAACAAAAGGTGCTATAAAACGTTTACAAGCCATGGAAGAACCGGTTTCTAAACTCCGTCCGTGGTTACAAGACTTTAATTTAGGTGCAACATATGACGTTACTAAAGTAAATGCGCAAATGAAAGCACTCGCAGATCTTGGTATAGCAAGTTGGATGATGTGGGACCCATCTAATACTTATACGACTGATGCATATTATACTACTCTTGATAATATTAATTCATCAATACAGTCAGTGCCGATACTTTATGTTAAACCTGAGCCAACCACACAACCAACACAAACAGAATCTGTCGATACAAATAATAATGGCACACAATCTGTGATACAATAAAACAAGTTATACAAATTATATTTATTATGACTGCAAATTATCATTCATCAAAAATACAAAAACTATCTCTACGATTACAACCATTTGTTATTGGTTTATTATGTATTGCATTTTTTGGAGTAGGATTCTTAGTACGATCGCTTACTGATCCTGGTGAACCGCCAAAACATATAAGTAACACAAAAACACCAGAAGAAGTACAATCTGAAGCTGATTTTGGTATATTCTGGGAAACATGGAAAGAACTAGAGAATGCCTATCCATTTGATGATGAAGAACCAAGTATTCAAAGTCGTATTTATAAAGCAACGGCAGGAATGGTTGAATCATTCGGAGATTCTCATACATCATTTTTTGATCCGGAAGAAACTGAATTATTTGCACAAGATGTCAAAGGTGATTTTGGAGGTATTGGCATGGAAATAGGCATGAGAGAAGATGTGCCTACTGTTATAGCCCCACTTAAAGATTCTCCGGCCGATAAAGCTGGAATAATTTCTGGCGATGTTGTATATAAAGTTGACGGGGAAGACGTATTAAACGAATCGCTAGATTATATTATACAGAAAATACGTGGCGAAGTTGGAACATCAGTAACAATTACTTTCTTACGTAAGGGAGATGATAACTCTTTTGAAAAAACCATTATCAGAAAACGTATAGAAACTCCTGTTATTAATACTGAAACTCGTGATGATGTATTTATTATATATTTCTATAGTTTTAATACACATGCCACTGATGCATTTCGCAAGGCGCTTGAGGACTTTAAAATTTCAGGGAAGAAAAAATTGATAATTGATTTACGTTCAAATCCTGGGGGGTTCCTTGAATCTGCTATTGAAATAACTAGTATGTTTTTACCGCGCGATACTGTCATTCTTAGAGAAAAATCCGGCGGGACTGATGAGCATGTATATCGTAGCTTTGGATATGACTTAGTAGATGAATCTATTTCTATTGTTATACTTATAGATGAAGGAAGCGCGTCGGCATCAGAAATATTAGCTGGCGCTCTGAGTGAATATGGGCGCGCCAAGTTAGTTGGTACAAAAACATTCGGAAAGGGCTCTGTACAAGAGTTTTTGCCTCTTAGCGATGGTTCCGCGCTCAAAGTAACAGTTTCTAGATGGTACACCCCAAAAGGAAAGTCAATAAATGAAACGGGCCTTGTGCCAGATTTTATGTCTTCACTTACACGTAAAGATATTGAAGATGGGAATGACCCTCAATTAGACATAGCTCTTAAGCTACTTGCCGAATAGAGCTTAATATAGTAGCATAGCGTGGTTAGTAGTAATAATGTGATGACGCAATACATATGAAAGTTATACTTCTTGATAATGTCAAAAAACTAGGAGAACGCTATGAAACTGTGAATGTAAAAAATGGTTACGCACACAATTTTCTTATTCCTCGTAAATTGGCCGTTCAGGCGACTCCTGATGTTCTTTCTCGTGTCGCTAATATGCGTTCTGAATATGAAAAAGAACATGGCGCTCGCATAGAAAAACTGAAGGAAGCTTTTGAATCAATATCTGGCGCTAAAATTACAATCTCTCACAATACAAATGAGCAGGGTGGTCTATATGAGGCAATTGATGAAGAATCTATAATTACAGCTATTAACCAAAAATACAATACTAATTTAAAGGCATCTGCAATTGTATTAGATGAGCCAATAAAAAAGATAGGAACATACAATATTAAGCTTCTTTCTGATAATGTATCTACAGATGTAACTATTGAAGTTGTGGCGCAAGAATAAGTATATAAAACAAATTTTTTGCTTCGCCGAATGAGAAACTAATAAATAAAATAGTCTCGCCAGTTGGCGAGACTATTTTATTAGTTTGATTTAACGCTAACAGTTCTTTTGCGAGTTGTTGTGCCATCAAATCCTTTCTTACGTTTGGTGCCATAACTGGCAATTCCGTCTTTCAGGGCATATAGGGTATGGTCTTTACCAACACCAACATTATTCCCACTCATGATGCGAGTGCCTCGTTGACGTACTATAATGCCTCCAGCGCGGACTGATTGGCCATCTGATATCTTTATTCCTAAATATTGTGGGTTAGAGTCACGGAAACTACGTGCCGCGCCTCCTTGTTTTCTATGTGCCATAAATAAGTATTAAATACTAATAGAGGAAACTATATCGCATATGTGCTACAAAATCAAGAGCCAAATAACAAAAATCCCTTGCGGGATTTTTGTATCAGTAGCTACTGAAGACTCGTCTTTATCTTCGCTTAGAGGTCTTCTTAGCAGCTTTCTTTCTTTTCGTTGTCTTTTTAGCAGTCTTCTTTGCAGCTTTCTTTCTCTTTTTTGGCATATTTTTTTGAAAAAATTTTTGGAGAAGCAGTACGGATCGACGACTTCCGTTACCTATACTATTGTACTATATTTTTTTACTACATACGCAAGAAGTGGGGAAGAAAACAGTGGATAACTCAAAAAATAATTTTGTTGATAGAAAGTAGAAAAAATAAATAAGAAATTATTAAAAATATTTTTCAAAATATATTTACAAATTAAATTTTAAATTCTTCTGCTATTCGTTATCATTCGCGCCATGCGCAAAGAACACATCGCCAGTTACTTGTCACAAGATGGGGGAGAAGCGATATTGGTATTAAAACACTGTATTATTTTATATTAATAGTGTGTCGCACAATATATCTTTTGCGACATAGCTTATCTTTAATCTATTACGGCTTCGCACTATGCGTGAAGAAAACTTTATATTCTATATCCTAACCCACGCTGAATTATCTTGGTTTCCCGCCGATGGTGGAAATTATTTAATAATTTAAAAATATACTTCTAAAGCCCCATCACCACCATTTTGTATTTTAGAAGTTGTAAAAGATATATTATGTGAACATAAGAAATCTTTTG